>CAKRLN010000100.1 GCA_934359535.1 uncultured Lachnospiraceae bacterium | reverse complement strand
TTTTAACTCCTTTTTGCAGACCGGACAGGTAACCATCTGCATAGCCTCCGGCACTGTCACTTCCGCTGCAGTCTTTGTTTCCGGTTTTTTATGATTTCTTAAACGTTCTAATACACTCATCTTATCATCCAATCGCAAAAGTCAGCTCCGCTGCACATGCAAGCTTATCGCCTACGTATGCTTCGGCTTTTCCAACACCGATCGGTCCTTTCACTTTGATAATTTCTGTTTTCAGTGTCAGCACATCTCCTGGCACTACCTTCTGCTTGAATTTTGCATGATTGATTCCTGCAAAATACGCTGTTTTTCCCTTCCACTGTGGTTCCGAAAGAATTGCAACTGCACCGGTCTGCGCAAGAGCTTCTATAATAAGTACTCCAGGCATAACCGGATTCCCCGGAAAATGTCCGGCAAAATACGGTTCGCTAAAGGTAACTGCTTTTTTTGCTGTGGCACGCACACCGCTTTCTAATTCCTCAACCGTATCGATCAGAAGGAATGGATGTCTGTGCGGCAGAATCTCCATGATCTGCGCTGTTGTAAGTACTGACATATTATCCCTCATACTTTCTGATCAGAATACTTGCATTGTGTCCGCCAAAGCCGAGCGAATTGCTTAGTGCATAGGTAACCGGCATCTCACATGCTTCCTTACAATAATCCAGGTCGATTTCCTCATCCGGTGTCTCATATCCTGCTGTTGCATGGATATAGCCATCCTGGATTGTTTTCACACAGGTAACAAATTCGATTGCTCCTGCTGCTCCAAGCAGATGTCCGATCATGGATTTGGTCGAATTGATCTTAAGCTCCTTTGCATGATCTCCAAACGCAAGCTTAATCGCGCGTGTCTCAAACAGATCATTGTGATGTGTGCCAGTTCCATGGGCATTAATATAAGTAATGTCCTTAGGCTCTGCTCCTGCATCTGCAATGGCATTTGTCATGGCACGGGCCGCTCCTGCACCATCCTCCTGCGGGGATGTGATATGATATGCGTCCGAAGAACAGCCATATCCGACAACCTCTGCATAAATCTTTGCCCCGCGTGCTTTTGCATGCTTAAGCTCCTCTAATACAACGATTGCAGAGCCCTCTCCCATAACAAAGCCGCTTCTGTTTTTATCAAATGGAAGTGAACATTTTGCTGGATCATCTGCTGTAGAAAGAGCTGTCAATGAAGTAAATCCTGCAATTCCGATCGGGGTAATGGAAGCCTCTGTTCCACCTGCTACCATCACATCCGCCTCCCCATACTGGATTGAACGGAATGCCTCACCGATCGTATTTGTTCCGGTTGCACAGGCGGTCACATCATTGATGCTTTTTCCCTTTAATCCAAAATGGATGGAAACATTTCCGGCTGCCATATTGGAGATCATCATTGGAACAAGCAGTGGATTCACGCGGGATGGTCCTTTTTCAAGGAGCTTTTTATATTCTCTCTCCACAGCCTGTAAGCTTCCGACACCAGAGCCTACTGCACAGCCTGCCATGTATGGATCCTCCTTCGAAAGATCAAGTCCTGAATCCTCAATCGCTTCCTTTGCTGCTGCCACTGCATACTGGCAGAATAGCTCCATTCTCTTTGCTGCTTTAAATTCCATATAATTTTTCGGGTCAAAATCATGAACCTCTGCTGCGAGATGTGCCTTATAGCCGGATGCATCAAAATGGGTAATTTCCCCAAATCCAAGCTTTTTCTCATGTACATGCTTCCAGAATTCTTCTACACTTAATCCGATCGGGGTAATGGCTCCCATACCGGTTACTACAACTCTTCTACTCATATTTTCCTCCTAAATTGCCATTCCGCCATCCACGGATAAAATCTGTCCTGTGATGTAATCCGAATCCTCTGATGCGAAAAACAGCACTGCCTTTGCAATGTCCTTTACCTTTCCAGTTCTCTGAAGCGGGATCTGAGCAAGAATAGATTCCTTTGTGCGCTCCGGAAGAACATCTGTCATGTCAGTCTCTACATAGCCCGGTGCTATTGCATTTACATTGATACCTCTTGATGCAAGCTCTCTTGCACATGCCTTTGTCAGACCAATCACACCAGCCTTGCTTGCAGAATAATTTGCCTGTCCGGCATTTCCAAGGATTCCAGATACCGAAGACAGATTAATGATCTTTCCAGATCTCTGCTTGATCATCTGTCTCGATAAATGACGGATCGTATTGAAACAGCCCTTCAAATTGGTATCCAATACCACATCAAAATCCTCCTCACTCATCCGCATTAAAAGGCCATCCCTTGTGATTCCTGCATTGTTGACAAGAATATCCACATGGCCGTATTCTTTTATGATGCTCTCAGTCATCTTCTGACATGCTAAAAAATCCGAAACATCACACTGCATGACCTCAGCTTTCCCACCAGCCGCACAGATAGCTTCTTTCGCATTCTCAGCAGCTTCCTTTGAGCCGTTATAATTGAGAATCACCTGTGCTCCTGCAGCCGCAAGCTCCTCTGCAATAGCTCTTCCGATTCCTCTGCCGGCACCTGTGACGAGTGCTACTTTACCGGTTAACATAGTTTTCAAAATCCTCCAATTTATCAATGCTTACTGCGGTCAGACTGCGGTCGATTTTTCTTAAAAATCCACTTAAGGTCTTTCCCGGCCCAATCTCAATAAATGTATCTGCTACATCTGCAATCATCCGCTCCACGGTATGCTGCCAACGAACTGGAGAGGATACCTGACGCATCAGATAATTCTTTACCTGGGATGGATCAGTCACATAATCTGCGGTCACATTCGTAATATACGGAATGGAGGATTCATAAATATCCACATCATCAAGTGCTTCCCCAAGCTTTTGTCCTGCCCCTTCTAACAGCTTCGAATGGAATGGTCCGCTTACCTTAAGAGGAACAACTCTTCTTGCTCCTGCATCGGAAAGCTTTGTTCCTGCAAGTGTAACTGCCTCTTCCTGTCCGGTAATAACAATCTGTCCCGGACAATTATAATTTGCAATGGAAACAACCTTGCCTGTTTCTGCTGCTGTTTTTTCACAGACAGACGCAATCGTATCTGCATCCAGTCCAAGCACTGCGGACATGGCGCCTCCGGTTGGAACTGCCTCCTGCATATAAATACCTCGTTTTCTTACCACGCTAAAGGTATTCTCGATGCTCATCGTATGGGATGCCACAAGTGCACCGTATTCTCCAAGGCTTAAGCCCGCTGTCATATCAGCCTGAATTCCGGCATCATGAAGCACAGACCAGATCGCAACCTCAGTTGTAAGCATTGCAATCTGTGTATACTCTGTAATGTTTAACTTATCATTTTCTTCAAAGCAAAGTGCTGCTACATCCAGTCCTGTCACATGACCTGCAAGGTCATATGCAGCTTTGGCACTTGGGTACTTCTCATAAAATTCCTTACCCATGCCAATGTATTGCGCTCCCTGTCCCGGAAACATAAATACTGTCTTGCCCATTTTATTCCTCCTGCTTGAACTGCCTGTGCTTATTATAAGCAATTATTAAAACGGTCTTTGATAACCTTCTCTGCGCCTGTGACAACATCCTTTATGATCTCTGCACAGGTTTCTTCTTTTTGTATCAATCCGGAAATCTGTCCTGCCATGACACTGCCACTTACCACATCCCCATCGACAACTGCTTTTCTCAGGGATCCAAGTGTCATGCGCTCAAGTGCTTCAAGGGAAGCGCCTTCTTTTTCCAGCTTCAGATATTCCTTTGTCATCTGATTCCGGAGCACCCGGATTGGATGTCCGTTTGCGGTTCCTGTCACCTCGGAATCAATATCCTTTGCCTTAATGACCTTCTGTTTATAATTTTCATGTACGGTGCATTCTTTTGCGGTAACAAACCGGGTTCCCATCTGCACCGCCTCTGCTCCAAGCATAAAGGCTGCGGCCATCCCTCTTCCATCTCCGATACCGCCTGCGGCAATGACCGGTATCCCGACTGCATCACACACCTGTGGCACCAGGGACATCGTTGTTGTCTTTCCAATATGTCCGCCGGACTCCATTCCCTCTGCGATCACTGCATCAGCACCACCGCGCTGCATCAGCTTCGCGAGTGCAACACTGGCAACAACCGGAATAACCTTTACCCCTGCGTCCTTCCACAGCTCCATGTATTTTCCCGGATTGCCCGCACCGGTTGTAACGACCGGAACCTGTTCCTCCACGATTACCTGTGCGATTTCATCTGCTTCCGGATTCATTAACATGACATTGACACCGAACGGCTGATCCGTTGCCTTTTTTGCATTCCGGATCTGTTCCCGCACCCATGCGGCAGGTGCCCCGCCTGCTCCGATAATTCCAAGCCCGCCTGCATCAGATACTGCTGCTGCAAGCTCCCAGGTTGCAACCCATGCCATTCCACCCTGAATAACCGGATACCGGATTCCAAGAAGGTCACATACTCTTGATTTCATGATTTATTCCTCAACACCTTTGTTTTTCAGATAATCCATAACATCCTTTACGGTTGCCATCTTCTCAAGATCCTCCGTTGGGATCTCAACTCCAAACTCCTCTTCCATAGACATAATAAGCTCAAACAGGTCTAAGGAATCTGCTCCAAGATCATCCTTGAAATTTGTCTCCGGTGTAACTGCTGCTGCATCTACTCCAAGCTGTTCTGCGATCATTTCTTTCATTTTTTCTAACATGTTGTTATTCTCCTTAAATATGATTTCGTATTTTTGTTTTGACTGTGCAATTGTTTGATAATCAAACTATTTGCTTTTCAAAGTATATGAGATTTTATATTGATTTGTCAATAGTTTTTTTTCAATCGTGACTTAAGTACCGTGGGAGGAAGCAAAAAAGCTGTGTTCCTCTGGTTTCCCAGTGGTACACAGCTTTTTGCTTTTCTATTTTATTTTATTTTATTTTGTTCTGATTACAGGATCAGGTTCATGCAGCCGTACATTCCGGCATCGTTTCCAAGTGTCGCAAGTGCAAACTCGGTATTCTTGCATGCATGGAATGCGTGTACAGCAAAGTTCTTCTGGACAACATCGATTAAGATCTGTCCGGCTTTGGATACACCTCCGCCGATTACGATGATCTCCGGGTCAACAACACAACAGATGTTTGCCAATGCTTTTCCAAGGATTGCACCAACCTCTTCTACGATCTCAACAGCAAGTGCATCCCCAGCCTTTGCCTCATCAAAGACATCCTTTGCCGTTACTTCTTTGAAATTTCTTAATGCGCTTGGTGCTTCGGATGCTTTCAGTCTGCGGTTTGCAAGACGGACAATTCCGGTTGCGGATGCGTACTGCTCAAGACATCCATGCTTGCCACATCCACAGGTTTCTGTCTCGTCATCACATACGGCGATATGACCGATCTCTCCGCCTGCTCCTGCTGCTCCGGAGATCATTTTGCCATCTACGATAATTCCACCGCCGACACCGGTTCCAAGTGTTACCATGACAACGTCCTTATGGCCTTTTCCGCCCCCCTGCCACATCTCACCTAAAGCTGCAACATTCGCATCATTTCCGGCTTTTACTGGAATTCCGGTTTTTTCGGTAAGGCTGTCTGCCACATTAAAAACATCCCATCCCAGGTTCACGCAGCGGTTTACAGTTCCGTCTCCTCTGACTGGTCCTGGTACACCGACACCGATTCCCTGTACCTCATCTTTTGCGATTCCTTCTTTTGCAAGCTTGTCTGCAATGGCTGCTGCCACATCACTTAAGATTGAAGCTCCGTTATTCTCAGTGTTTGTATGTATCTCCCACTTATCAAGCAGCTTTCCGCTTGTCTCAAAAAATCCAATTTTTACTGTAGTGCCACCGATATCAACACCAAAACCATATTTTTTCATTCCTGTATTCCTCCTAAAAATATATCTTTTAGTATAGCATGTGTCTATGCCATTTGTAAACTGCGCCTACTGTCCGGTTCCGTTTGACTGGCTTCCATCTGTTCCGGTTGTCTGACCGCCTCCCTGGGAATCCTGCCCGGTTCCGCCAACGCCGGCATTATCGCCTGTTGTACCGCCTGTCTGTCCGGCATCAGTCGTTCCCTGATTACCGGCTCCCTGCGAATTATCATTTGTTCCACCTGTCTGTCCGGTTCCACCTGTGTTCTGACTATCGTTTGTCGTTCCAGTATTATTCCCGGTTGTTCCGCCTGTCTGTCCGGCATCGGTCGTTCCCTGATTGCCAGTTCCTGTCGTTGTCTGTCCTTCCGGAGTCTGTCCTGCATCCTGCGATGCTCCTGCATTTGGATCGGTCACAGCCGCATTTTCGTCCGTGTTCTGTCCATCATCCTGCTGACCGGCATTATCATCTGCACCGGCCTCATCACCCGTATCTCCACTGTCCTGTGACTGGAAATCACCCGAAAGCTGTGCATATGGCAGAAAATCCATTGATGCTTTTCCCTCATGGATCTTATTCATATACGTCTGCCAGATCTGACCCGGATAAGAGCCTCCTGCAAGCCCAGGAACCTCCTGTGGAATATCGTAGCCAACCCATACTGCTGTTGTATAATAACGGGTATAGCCGCAGAACCAGCCATCCTTATTATCGTTTGTTGTTCCCGTTTTTCCTGCACTGATCATATTATCAAGCTGCATTTTTCTTCCGAGGCCATCCGTCATAACAGATTTCAACACATCCGTCATCATACGTGATGCAGTCTCTTTGTAGATCACGGTTTCCTTCTGTTCAAGTACATATACCTCTTTGTCTTCACTGTCCAGAATTGAGGTCACACAGGTTGGTTCCCGATATACCCCATCGTTTTCAAGCGTTGCATAGGCAGATGCCATTTCAAGTGTTGACATACCAATCGTAAATCCACCGATCGAGGTTGCTGCGGTATAGTCATCCTGCTTAATCTGGCTGAAGTTCATATTCTTCAAATACTGCAGTCCTGCCTGCGGTGTAATCTCCTCATACAGCTTCCACGCCACCGTATTTAATGACTGTTCAACCGCATAGCGGATCGTTACATCTCCTTTGTAGGTCTTAGATGCATTCTGTGGGCCATTTTCAATCGGCTCATCACAGACAATGGAATCTGGCGTATAGCCACGCTCAAATGCTGGTGTATAATCGATAACCGGCTTGATACAGCTTCCTGGCTGCCGGTAGCTCTGGTAAGCACGGTTTAATGTGTATGTAGTAAAATCCTGCGTACGCCCTCCGACAATTGCAGTGACAAGACCTGTATCATTATTGATGCTGACCGCAGAGCCCTGTAAGGAATAAACCCCGTCATCACCGGTTTCCTGGAACGTGGAAAGTGTCTCATCCACCGCTGACTGAAGCTCACTTTGCTTTGCCAGATCGATCGACGTATAGATCTTATAGCCTCCGCTGTAGATCTTCTTCTGACATTCTGCATACATGTCATCGTATTTTTCATCGTACAGCTGTTCTTCTTCATCCGTATCAAAATAATACTGGAATACAAAGCCTTCATTCTGCATCAGCGCACGCGTTGCACAGTAGTAGGCATACGTATCCACATAGTTGTTTCTATGGGTATCATCCTCCTGTGGACGGTTCAACGTGATTTCCTCTATAACGGAACTGTTATAAGCGTCAAGCGTGATCTTTCCATCCTCATACATATTTTTCAAAATGCGGTCACGTCTTCCTAACGTATTATCCGGGTTCTTATAAGGATTATACA
>CAKRLN010000099.1 GCA_934359535.1 uncultured Lachnospiraceae bacterium | reverse complement strand
AAGTTATAGGACTGATAGAAAGGTGTATAGCCTTCATACATAACGACCTGATAGATCGGGGCGGTCAGTCCAAGCTCCATGTAATTGATCGAGTCATTGAATTCTTTTCCAAGAAGCAGATCGTGGAATACCGTAAGCTTTGCCTTACGCAGATACTGGTTCATGGAGAATTTCTGATTCATTTTGGTCTCAATTTTCTCTTTGACGGAAAGGACTGCGTGGATCAGCTCCTGTTCGTCAATCGGCTTCGTCAGATAAAAGGATGCACCGTAGTGCAGCGCGGTCTGTGCATACTGGAAATCTGAGTAGCCGCTTAAGATGATAAAGTCCCCGGTAAATCCGTCCTCGCGTACCTTTGCGATCAGATCAGTTCCGTACATCTTTGGCATACGGATGTCAAGAAGGACAAGACCCGGCTGGTATTTTTTGATTTTTTCGATTGCTTCTTCTCCATTTGAGGCTTCTCCGCAGATGCAAAACCCCAGGTTATTCCAATCGATGAGATGCTTGATTCCTTCTCTTACAATTGTTTCGTCATCGACAAGAAGTACATTGATCATTGTGTGTTCCATGTTGTTTCTTTCCCCTTTGTGTAAAAAATCGAATTTATGTCATTGATTCATCATCTGGATCAATGTCCTGTTCCCAATATTGTTCACGTATTGTAAGGATGTCCGAAAGCGCGTCAGGCTCTATGATCTGAGAGAGTGGAAGCGTAAGCGTCAGTGTTGTTCCACTGTGCAGCTTACTTTCAATCGTAAGGCCATAGGTGCTTCCGTAGAGAAGCTTTAATCTGTGGTCAATGTTGCGCAGACCGATCGAGGAGGCAGAATTCGGGTGTTTTTCCTGAATATGCTCCTTCAGATGCGCTACGGCCTGTTCATCCATCCCTTCGCCATTATCAGTGATTGTGATATAGAGATCTGGTTCCTCTAAGATAAAGCTGATCACAACAAGGCCATTCTGGGTGACACTCTCCAATCCGTGTATAACAGCATTTTCCACAATTGGCTGAAGCAATAGCGGAAGAATGCGGAATTTGGTGAGATCCAGATAGGGTGGTACAGCGATTTCGTAGTTGACCCGGTCACCAAAGCGCAGCTTCTGGATTTTTAAATACGTTGTCACATGCTCAAGCTCCCTGGCAATCGTCGTGGAATCCGTTCCGGTGTTCTCAAGAACGTAGTGCATGGTTTTGCCAAGCATCCGGATGGAATCGGCAACGTCGCGGTTGCCGCTTGCAATTGCCTGCATCCGGATGGTCTCTAAGGTATTATAGAGGAAATGTGGGTTGATCTGGCTTGCAAGCATTTTGAATTCCATCTGCTGTTGATTGTTAATTAATTGCTGCTCATTGATCTGGGACTGGTAATATTTTGCCTCTTTTTCATGGATCTGGTCAACCGTTGTTTTTAAATCACGGAACGTATCGGCAAGCTCATCGTCCCCGTGGAAGGTATCAATAATGTTGTAATCCCCAAGGCTTGCCTGATGCATTGCCCGCCTTAGTACCTGGATTCGTCCGCTGAAATAGGATGAAAATACAAAGATTAAAAATGCCGGTACAAACAAGGCGAACAGAAGAATAATAAGGTAAATGCCGGTAATCTGGTTAATATTTGAGTAGGCATCATAGTCGCAGACAAGAATATAAAAGCAGTTGTCGATCTGATAGGGCAGAAAGGCAACAACCGAGGTTAAAAGCTTCTGGCCGTCAATTTCCGCAGAACCGGTATACTGGTAGGCTCTCTTATGAAAATCCGAGGAAAGCGGCATATCCTGCCAGATATAGGAGCGGTCTGAGGAGAAGAAGATCGGTCCATCATCGACGGAGGTCATGATGAGATTCTTGCCGGTTACCAGGCGGTTTCTGATGTAGTTGCTATCTAGGCGGGTGACAAGGTAGGCATTGTAAGGGCTGCTTTTTAATACAACCTCCTCTACAAGCGTAAGCTCATAGATCGTATTGCCAAACTGGTCAGTATAGGGGGCAGCCAGCCAGGTATTGTAGGCATCGGTGCGCAGACTATGATGCCACGGCTGGGATAAAAAGCCGTCCGATACAACGTGAATATAATCGTTCTCCGGAATAGTAGGGTTATCGGTGTACATACAGATTGAGGAAACGGCAGCAGTATTTTCGTGGATAAGCTGTAGGGAATTGGAAAACTGTTCGTAAGCATCAGCGGTTTCCTCACCATAATCTTTATTAAAAAGCTGCCAGTAAGACTGATCATTTGCAAGCACGGATGTTCTTGTGCGGATGGATGTAGTCAAATCGAACAGGGTAGAATTGACACGGATTGCGTCGGTTTCTAACTGGGATTCGTACTGGGAGAGCATCTGTTTTCTTGCATTTAAGATTGCAAATAAACCGAAGATTGTGATAGGGATAATGGAAGACAGCAGGAAGATCAGATGGATCTGCTGCTTGATCTTTGGAATGCCAAATGTATTTTTAAGCTTGTAGAACATGTGAAATCTCCTGTTTCCTCTTGAAAATTTTCTTCTTTTGCGTCCCATTATACCATAAAGGAAAAATGAAAAGTACGATAATTTTTTGCGTATTATTACCTGCATTTTTTGATATGCAAAAAAACGGGTAGAAAAAGTGGAATTTACACAGTACAAATGTAAGATACATCAAGGTATACTGATGCAAAGAACAAAAAGAAGGAAAAGAAGCTGCCCTGTGGCAGTTCAGGAGGTATTTATGAAATTTAGTAATGGATGCTGGCTTCAGAAGGAAGGAATGGCATGTTTTCCACCAGCTGAGGTATATTTTACAAAAATCGAAGACAACAAGATAACATTATGTGCACCGACCCATAAGATTGCACACAGGGGGGATATCCTTGGCGGTGCGAACTTAACCGTTGAGATCACAACTCCGATGCCGGAGGTGATCCGTGTGAAGACCTCTCATTATCTTGGGGTACTTGATAAGAGCCCGAAATTCGAGCTGAACATTGATGAGAATGCAAAGGTTGATGTGGAGGACAGTGATTCTAAGATTATCGTAAAGAGCGGAAAGGCAAGTCTTGTCATTACAAAAGAGAACTGGTCCATGACCTATTACAATGGCGATGAGAAAATGTGCGCAAGCAGCGGCCGCGACCTTGCATATATGAGAACGCAGTGGAAGGGTGATGCATACGTATCGAGCGATGACGAGGATGCTTATATGCGTCAGATGCTCTCCATCGGTGTCGGTGAGCTTTTATACGGTACCGGTGAGCAGTTTGGCCCATTCGTAAAGAACGGACAGTCTATAGACATCTGGAACGAGGATGGTGGTACATCCACAGACCAGTCCTATAAGAACATTCCATTTTATATTTCCAATAAAGGCTATGGTATTTTTATCAACCATTCTGACCGTGTATCCATGGAGCTTGCAACTGAGGCAGTTACAAAGGCAGAGTTCTCGGTAAAGGGGGAAAGTCTTGACTACTTCTTTATCAATGGACCGGAAATGAAGGATGTATTAAGAAGATATACCGATCTGACAGGAAAGCCGGCTCTGCCAGCACCTTGGACATTCGGGCTGTGGCTTTCTACTTCCTTTACTACGAACTATGACGAAGAGACCGTTATGAGCTTTATTGATGGCATGTTAGACCGCGGAATCCCAATGAAGGTATTCCATTTTGACTGCTTCTGGATGAAGGATTTCCACTGGTCTGATTTTACATGGGATTCAAGGGTTTTCCCAGATCCAAAGGGTATGTTAAGCCGCATCAAGGCAAAGGGCTTAAAGATCTGCGTATGGATCAACTCCTACATTGCACAGGAGTCCCCATTATTCTTTGAAGGAATGGAAAAGGGCTATCTGTTAAAGAGACCGGATGGTTCTGTATGGCAGTGGGATATGTGGCAGCCTGGAATGGCAATTGTGGACTTTACAAACCCGGATGCCTGCAAGTGGTTCCAGGATAAATTAGAGGTTTTACTTGATATGGGAGTAGACTGCTTTAAGACCGACTTTGGTGAGCGGATTCCGACGGACTGTGTATATTATAACGGCATGGATCCGGAGAAAATGCATAATTACTATACCTACTTATATAATAAGACGGTGTTTGATCTGTTAGAGCGTAAAAAAGGAAAAGGACAGGCTGTACTTTTTGCACGTTCAGCAACGGTTGGCGGACAGAAATTCCCGGTACACTGGGGTGGAGACTGCTGGTCTGATTATGAGTCTATGGAAGAAAGCCTTCGTGGGGGATTATCCCTTCAGATGTCCGGCTTTGGTTTCTGGAGTCATGATATTGGGGGCTTTGAAAGTACTTCCACACCGGATGTTTATAAGAGATGGTGTGCATTTGGTCTTCTTTCTTCCCACAGCAGACTGCACGGAAGCACTTCTTACCGTGTACCGTGGGCTTATGATGAGGAAGCCGTTGATGTTGTAAGATTCTTTACAAGATTAAAAGCAAAATTAATGCCATATCTTTACAAAACAGCAGTGACTGCACACACCGAGGGTGTTCCATCTATGAGAAGTATGGTGCTTGAGTTTACCGGCGACCGTATGTGCAATTACCTTGACCGCCAGTATATGCTTGGAGATAATCTTCTTGTTGCCCCGGTCTTTAATGAGAACAGCATTGGCGAGTACTATCTGCCACTTGATCCGGATGGAACAAGAAGAAGCTGGACGAATTTCTTTACCGGCGAAACGCAGGAGAGCGGCAACTGGTATACCGGAAAATACGGTTACTGCGAGATTCCGCTTATGGTACGTCCAAACACCATCGTTGCAGTTGGTGCATGCGAGGATAATCCGGAATATGATTATGCAGACAATGTATTACTCCGTACCTTCGCGTTAGAGGATGGAAAAGCTGCAAAGGCAGAGGTGTATAACATGGCAGGTGAGCTTGATTTTACCGCAGAGATTACAAAATCCGGCAATACCATTACAGTAAAAACGGATGCAAAGAAGCCATACCGCGTTGAGCTTGTCAACGTAAAAGCAAAGAGTGCAGATGGAGCCGGGCTTTCCGTAGACGGTGAAAGCACATTCCTGACCGGATGCGAAAATACTGTGACTGTAGAGTTATGATAAAATTGCGAAAGCTGCATTGCAGCGGAGCAATTCGTGTATCATATCAGAATTATAAAATTGTGTCATAAGGGGATATTTTATGAGATTAGAAGAAATGAATCAGAAGATTGAGGCACTTCTTGGACAGCTTACTCTTGAGGAAAAAGTAAAGATGATTCATGGAGACGGACTTTTTTCCTCAGGAGAGGTGAAAAGACTTGGAATTCCTCCAGTTCATATGTCGGATGGACCGATGGGGGTAAGGCAGGAATTTCCGAAGGCAAACTGGGTTCCAGTTGGTAATTCGGATGATTTTGTCACCTACTGTCCGAGTAATAGTGCAATTGCAGCAACCTGGAACCGGGAGCTTGCCTATGAAGCAGGTAAGGTTATGGGTGAGGAAGCAAGAGGACGCGGGAAGGATATTATCCTTGGACCTGGAATCAATATTAAGCGGATTCCGGCAAATGGCCGTAATTTCGAGTATATGAGTGAGGATCCATATCTGATCTCTGAGCTTGTTGTACCGTTAATTAAAGGTATCCAGGAGAGTGATGTCGCTGCCTGTGTGAAGCATTTTGCATTAAACAGTCAGGAGACGGAGCGTTTATGGGTGAATGTGGAGATTGATGAGCGTGCACTCCGTGAAATCTATCTTCCAGGTTTTGAAGCTGCCGTAAAGAAGGGAAAGAGCCATTCCCTGATGGGCGCTTACAATTTGTTCCGCGGAACGCACTGCTGTGAGAGTGATGTGCTGCTTGGAGATATTCTGCGCAAGGAGTGGGGCTATGATGGCATGATCGTATCTGACTGGGGTGCGGTTCATCATACTGAGGCCGCTGCAAAGAGTCCGCTGGACCTTGAAATGTCGGTCACCTATGATTTTGATGACTACTGTCTTGCCAATCCGCTGCTTGAAGCGGTAAAGGCAGGAAAGGTGCCAGAATGTGATATTGATGAGAAGGTGCGTCATCTTTTACTGATGATGTTCCGCCTTAAGATGCTGGATGCGGCAGAGCATGAGATGCGAAAAGCCGGCTGCTATAATACAGAAGCGCATCGAAGTGCCGTAAGAAAAGCAGCAGAGGAGTCCTTTGTCCTTTTAAAGAATGAAGGAAAAAGGCTTCCACTGAAGCAGGAGGGCATGAAGGAGCTTCTTGTGATCGGCGATAATGCTGAGCGTCTGCATGCATTAGGAGGCGGAAGTGCAGAGATCAAGGCACTCTATGAGATTTCTCCACTTATGGGCTTAAAGAGCCAGCTTGGCGGAAATACGAAGGTGACATACGCGAGGGGCTATTACGTTACTCCGAAGGAAGAGCGTGAGGAGAACTGGCAGGAAAAGAGTACCGAGGAGAATCAGGATCAGAATGCGGTGCTTGAAGCAAGAAAACAGGTAAACGATGAGGTAAAACAGAAGCGTGCAGAGCTTCGTAGGGAAGCTGTTGCACTTGCAAAAGAGGCAAAGGATGTGATCCTTGTTGTCGGCTTGAACCATGATTATGATGTTGAGGGCTTTGACCGCGATTCCATGGAGCTTCCATATGAGCAGGATGAGCTGATTACGGAAGTGCTTGCAGTAAATCCGGATGCAGTAATTGTTGTCATGGCTGGTAATGCCGTATCAATGGGCAAATGGAAGGATAAGGCAAAGGCAATCGTATGGCAGTGGTACTGTGGTATGGAGGCTGGAAATGTCCTTACTGATGTCTTGTTTGGCCGTGTAAATCCGTCCGGAAAGCTTCCGGAATCTATGCCGTACTGCATGGAGGATTGTGGGGCTGTTGCATTTGGAGAATATCCAGGCAGACCTCTGAATGAGGAAGAAAAGGCACGTATGGATGCACATACTACAATGACGTACAAGGACGGAATCTATGTTGGATACCGCTATTATGAAAAATACAAGGTGCCGGTACAGTTTAGTTTTGGACATGGCTTAAGCTATACGACCTTTGACTATTCGGATTATAGAGTGTTTACACTGGCAGCAGGGGAATCGGATGGTCTGGACGATACCGTTGCCATTGCGCAGGTAACTGTGACAAATACTGGAGACCGTGCTGGCAAGGAGATTGTACAGATCTATGTAGGAAAATCAGACAGTGCGGTAGACAGACCTGTTAAGGAACTTCGCGGCTTTGATAAGATTGCATTAGAAGCTGGAGAGCGTAAACGGGTAAGTATTCCGCTTACAAGAAGAGCGTTTACTTATTATAATATAGAAGAAAAAGCATTTGTTGTGGAACCAGGCACGTATGAGATTTACGTCGGAAAATCCTTAGAGGATATTCAGGAAGTGGCTGAGATTACGATGTCCTGCTAAGCAATGCAGAGAGATTCCTAATTCGTGAGAGGGCATTGCTCATATCAGATGATATGAGTCATGCCCTTTTGCACCTTGTATCATCATCTTATGGATAAGAAAAGAGACTTTCTTCGCACTGGAAAGAAGAGGTCTCTTTTCTTCTTTATTTATGCTTGAAATTTCATGAATTGAATATACAAATTTCAAAAATTTAAAAAATAGATTTACTTCAAACAATTCACAAAATTTAGTTGACATGTGCTGCGCACCATGATATGATAACTGAGCTGTCGCGGTGAGCGGCTTTACAGAGCAGCAAAACACACAGCCGGAACAGACCAGTGG
>CAKRLN010000098.1 GCA_934359535.1 uncultured Lachnospiraceae bacterium | reverse complement strand
AACCTTATACGGTGCAGCCGGTAACAGGATCGATGGATGCTTCCCATACATGGCTTCATTTATCATCTCCTGTGGATGCTCAACGCGGAATCCGACCGCAAAATTTTTCACTTCCATCGGAACCGACAGTTCCTTTAACCGGATAAATGTATCCCTTGCACTGTGACCAGGGGCAAGGATAACTGCCTCTGCCGGAAAAGAACGGTCGTTACAGATAATCCCGGTAACCTGATTTTTTTCAATCACAAAATCCTTTGCCTGACAGCCAAAAATAAATTCACAGCCATGTCCGATCAGCCAGTTTCGCATATTTATGATAACCTCGGACAAAATATCAGTTCCTATATGCGGCTTGTTGTCATATAAAATCTGTTCCGGAGCACCGAATTTTACAAAGGTCTCAAGCACAAGATGATTCCGGCAGGAAGGATCTTTTACGACAGAATTTAATTTTCCGTCTGAAAAGGTTCCCGCTCCCCCTTCCCCAAACTGGACATTACTTTTTGGATTTAGAATACCACTTTTCCAGAAGGCTTCAACATCCTTTTTCCGGTCTTCGATTTTTTTCCCCCGCTCTAAAACAACGGGGCTATAGCCCATTGTGGTAAAAAGATAAGCTGCAAAAAGTCCTGCTGGTCCTGCGCCTATAATCACGGGTCTGTGGAGAAGCTTTTCGCTGCCACAGACCGGATTACGGTACTGCTTCTCTTTTACTGCCATTACGTTCGGCAGATGCACCTTTTTTAAGTGCTTTTCTTCGGATGCTATGGATACCTGTACTGTATATACATAGAAAATATCTGGTTTTTTCCTTGCATCAATGGAACGTTTTGTAATTTTATAAGAAAATGCTTCTTCGCCAGAAAGCTTTAACATTTTTTGGATTTTGTGTTTTAGCTCGTCTGAGGAATGTCCGGCAGGAAGCTTTAACTGATTAATCTGAATCATATCTGTCGTCCTTTTTCTAAACTTTCACAGGCATGCATCGCAGCCGTATACCCGGAAGACCATGCCCACTGAAGATTGTAACCGCCACAGATCCCATCTACATCGAGAAGCTCCCCACAAAAATAAACTCCCGGAACAAGCTTGGATTCTAAGCTGTCACAGGAAATTTCATTTGTACAGATGCCTCCGGCGCAGACCTGTGCATGATCAAAACCTGTTGGTGCAGTTAATGGAACCGTAAAATGTAAAAGTGCCGAAGCAATCTGTTCAATCAGCCCACTAAAATTTTCAGGCTTCGGCTTCTGTTCCGGAACCAGCCCAAGAGAAATACAAATCCCTGCCGCCACACGGTCATGAACCAGGCCATTTAAGATCTGTAAAAAATTCCGCCTGTAACGGGACGGCCGCATAAATCTGTGGGATAGCTCCTCTTTGAGTGCTTCAAGTGACCAATCCGGCATAAAATTAATGACTGCCTCCACACGACCTTTTTTCTGCAATCCCAAGGAGGCACAACGACTGACCTGAAATACCGGAATACCAGAAATTCCATAGTCGGTCAGCTGCAGCTCCCCGCGTTCCGATGCCTTACACTCTGTTTCAACTATAATCGAAACAACTGCATCGGTGCGTGCTCCTGCCATACGGCAAAAGGCAGCTGCCAGTGTCTGATCTGTCATAAATCCGCAAAGTGCCGGGACAATCGGTGTAAAATGGTGCCCAAGAGCCTTGATATAGGGAAAAATCGAGCCATCACTTCCAAGGGCAGGCATCGCCAAAAGACCTGTGGCAAAAATAATCCGGCTGGCATAAAACGTGTCACCGCCACAGTCAATTGCAAAAAGACCATCCTTTTTTGTAATGCTCTGGATGGATATTCCGGTCTTTATGTATACCTCAAGCCGTAGAAGCTCCATCTCAAAGGCCGACAGCATGGATGCTGCCTGCTCAGATCTTGGATAATAATAACCGTTTTTACAGCTTGGATATATTCCGATCTCTTGAAAAAAGGATACTGTGTCGTTTTTATCAAACTGACGGTAAACCCGTTCAAACAGACCACGATCTCCATGAAACGCAGACGATTCCATAAATGCATTGGTATAATTGCATCTGCCATTCCCGGTTGCAAGAAGCTTCTTCCCAAGTGTATCCTTTTTTTCCAGCAGAAGTACATTTTCTCCAGTTTTTGCAGCAGTAACAGCTGCCATAAGTCCGGAAGCCCCACCTCCAATAATAGCGATGGACCATATCTGGTTTCTATTTTTAAGCATAATTCACCAACTTATTTTTAAATTCAACAGACATTCTATCATACCGGAAAAAAACATTCAACATTGCAGTTTGTTTTTGTTCATGCTGTGCTTTAACAAATGAAACAATTTAAGCATGTTTTGTCTGGTCAGCTCGAATAGCTCTCTAAAAAGTCCATAAGCTCCTGCTCGCTTGAAAACCGGATTCCGTTTTGGGCCTGCTTTTGCATCCCGGCAGGCAGTAAGTCAGTTGGGATTCCGGTATTCATATAAAGCGTACAGCCATCAGGAAGGTAAACAGAAAGCCGTCCTTCATCGGAACGAATGAGATATTTACAGCTTGTTTCTTCTTTCCCGCTTTCGATAACCGCTTCACTTTCGTTCATTTCCGTCACCTCTTCTGTGGTATGGAATGGTTTGTTTTGCTTGCTTTTTGATTCCGTACGGTATCGTGTTACCAGAACCAAAAGCAACAGAACAAATAAAAGTATAATTAAAATAAAAATGCAGAAATTTGTATTTCGTTTCATATAATCACCCGAAATACAGTATCTGCATTTTCTTCATCTTTATTCATTCTTATTTACTTTTTATTCACAATTTTGTCCGTTTATAGAAGATGGCATTTCTTTGCAATTCGGACAATCCATTCTCCTTTTGGAAAACGCCGGATCTCATCTTCTGAAATTCCCTTTAAGAGTAAAAGACTTACTGCATATACAGCACACGCTGCAAAAAAGGACAGGAAAAAAGCGAAATAGATCTGGTCTGTGGCTGCTAAAAGCCCCTGATAGGTAAAATAACACACAACTCCCATAAGTCCTGAACAGATTCCTGGAATGAGAAAAGTTTTTACGATTTCCTGATGGTATCCGCTGTACCGTTTAATCGCAAGTCCATTTAAAACACACATAAGCAGTCCTAAAAACGCATTTGCGGCAACCACTGCATAGATATTCAGACGGAAAAACATCATCAGAATCACAAGCAGAAGAAGATGTGCTACAAGCGCGATCACACCGTTTGTAACGGGCTCTTTTAACCGGTTAATCCCCTGCAGCAGGCCATTGGACAGCGTTGATATCGAATAAAAGATAACTGCACAAGCACCAAATACCATCATGGAAACAGACAAATCGATCGTCTCGATCGTTCCCGGAAATAAAATCGTAAAAATCGGTCTTGCAAGCACCGCAAGTCCTACCGTACACGGAAGTGCAATAATCATGATAAAACGCATTGCTGCATTAATCTGTGTCCGCACCTGTGCCATATTACGATCTGTAAAGGCAGCAGTAAGCGCTGGCACTGAGGATGCTGCAAGTGCGGATGCAATCGAGATCGGGACATTAATCATAAGCTTGTACTTTCCAGAGAAAACACCCCACCAGATATCAATCTCATTTTCTGAATACCCCTGCAGCAGTGCAATATTTTTAAAAATACCCTGATCTAAAATTCCTGCAATGCTGTATACGATCGTGCTGAGAAGAACTGGAAGAACCGTTGCAACCAGTATTCCAAAGGTATATCCAAAGGAATCCATCTTTGCATTTCTCTCCCGCCTCATCTGGCGTTTAAAGACCTTCATATAGGCAAGAAAGACAACCAGAACAAAAAAAAGCCCTGCCACAGAACCGAGATTTGTACCAAGCGTTCCTCCGGCAGCACCATATGCAGCAGCATACTGCTTGGGATTTCCTAGGATACCGCCAACCTTTGTTCCATACTGATAGAGTACATAGGCAGCCCAGACACTCACAACAGCATTTACAAGCTGCTCAATGACCTGTGAGATGGCACTTGGAATCATTGTCCCGATGCCCTGAAAAAAGCCGCGGATTACACCAAGCACTGCAACAACAACAAGTGCCGGTGCAAGAATCTGCAGCGCGAAAAGACTGTTTGGCGTCTTTAACAGGGAGCGGGTAAAGAAATCAGCACCAAAATATACGATCAGTGCAGAAATCGTTCCCATAACAATTGCAAAAATCATGGCACACTGGAAAACCCGGTATGCCATTTTTTTCCTGCCCTTAGCCATCTGGGCAGATACAAGCTTTGCGACGGCAAGAGGCAGACTGTAAGATGAAATAATGAGCATCACATTGTAAATATCAAATGCACAGCCATAATAGTTATTACCAAGATCCCCGATAATGTCAGTCATTGGGATCCGGTAGATCAGACCAATGACCCGGCTGATAATCGAAGCTGCTGCAAGAATGGATCCCTGAACCAGAAAGCTGGTTCCTTTGTTATTTGATTTATTCATGTATCTAGTCCTCAATCTATCTGCTTTCAAATTCTGCACTCGTTCCATAGACTACTGTGTCCGCCGCTCTGTCATTTGGCATAATGCATACCCAGGTTTTTCCCTGATTTAACATAATTTCGTTTCCATTGGAATCATAATATTTTGTCGGAGCGGTTTCAGAAGCTTTTTTCCATGTAATATCTATGGCTTTTCCATTTGTGATATACTTTCCGGTTCCACCAGACATATAATCAACATCAAGTGTACCATTTCCGGTATCCATGATACTGCTGTTACAATTTTCGATTATGATATTTTTGACAGCAAGCTGGGTACTGTTTACGGCATCCATCTGTGGTGCCCCGAATTCAAAGCGGTAATACAGTCCATCCTCTGTGTGATATTCAAACCATGGCTTTGGATTCACATATCCAAGCGAGACAACAGCTGCATCTGCGCCATCCGAAAGGGATACCTCTGTATGATCCGCGGCAAACTGGTAATGTCCCGTATAATCACTTGAAAGCTCAGTCCGGTAGCCGAGAGTCTGAATGGCTTCATTGATTCCATCCGATGAGATATAGAGATTATGTGGTGATTTTTTATCATTTGTCCGGTAAAAGCAAGTATTTCCCACTGCTTTAATGCCGTCAATATTATCAATGAAATCGCTGTCTAAAAGATCAACTGCATATTTGCTTTCTCCGGCATGGACATAGATTGCATCAAATTCTTTTGCAAAATAGACATAATACAGACGGCAGCTTCTCACATTGCCGATCCGTTCCATTCCGCTGTAATCCTGAAAAAGTCCCATCAGACGGGTAATGCCGCCCTCTACCGGACATTCATAGATCAGATCGGCCTTTCCGATATTATACTGTGGCAGAGCTGCCTCCGTATTTTCGATCATCAGCGCAACCGGGCGTTTTGCAGCAAGCGTTTCATCAATCCATTCTCCGGTTAAAAGACTTTTTGCTTCCCCCTCATGGGTTTTCGTGACAGGCTCTGCTTCTTCTGTAAGCTCTGTCTGAGCTTGAATCTTTTCTGCCGGCTGCTTCGTTTCCTTTTTCCTGCAGCCTGAAAGCCCAAGGGCCGCCACAAAAAGCACCATACACAGGGTTACTGTTCTCTTTTTCATAATCTCCTCCCATTATCTTGTGATGTTCATCGCATCTAAGATCTCACGCTGCTTTGCTTCCATCTGCTCAGCCTCCCCAGCCTCCATATGGTCATAACCGAACAGATGAAGCATGCTGTGTACGATTAAAAACGCAAATTCACGTTTTTCGCTGTGACCATAACTTAGAGCCTGCTCTTGTACTTTTTCTACCGATATGATGATATCCCCTAAAATAGCTTCTCCGGTATCCGGGTTAAAATCATCATCATTTTCCTCTTCCAGAAAAGAAAAATCCCCCGGCTGCTCATAGGAAAGCATCGGAAAAGACAACACATCTGTTGGCCTGTCAATATCCCGGTATTCCCGGTTAATCACATGAATTCCTTCGTTATCTGTCAGTGTCAGATTGATTTCTGCCTCATATGGGAACTTCTCATGCTCTAACGTAAAGCCAATCACTTCCCTGGCAAGTGCCTGATAATCAAATTCAAATGGAACCTCACATTCCTCTTCTAAGTAAAAGCTCATTCTTTTACGGCCTCCTTTACAAGATACTCCCGCAATTTTAAAAACTGGTTAATACTCATTCCAGACTCGTCATAGAGTCCGGATGCTGAAAACCCATCCAATGACTGATAAATTAAAATATCCCGGTTCCAGTCACTTAAGGTAAGATCCTTGTTTAGCACCTCTATTTTTATGGTAATCGCATCCACAATATGTACCAGTGCTGATTCCGGTGTCGATGGTTTCTTTCGTTCACCATAATATTCGTTTAAAATATCGATCAGACGTTTTGGAAAACAGTATTTTTGTGCCTGCCTCACTCCATTTTCCACATAAGGCTCACCTTCCCACCGGCCAAGCCGATAATAAAATCCGGCAGCAGCACACAGGTTTTCATCAAATTCGAGCTTTTGGGCTGCCCGGTAGCAAAGCTCCGCAACCTTTCGTGCATGCGCATATTCTACAGCAGAATATGCTTTCACCTCTGTGACAAGCGGATAGGTATCCTGGATCATATCCATATAGTTTAATGTGATCTGTTTCTCGGTCTCCTCCCTGATATGTGCAAGCACAAAAACAATAAATACTGCTATAAACAGCCCTTCTGCTGCACCGATTGCATAAAAGACCGGCTTTATTTCATGATATGTCCAGTAATAAAAAAGTCCCGGTATTAAAATATGCAAAATTACAACAAGCATTCCGGAAAGGAACCGGAAACCCTCTTTTTTTAATGAAGACGCAAATGCTGCCGCAAAAAGGCACATCAGACTAAAAAGAATGATTTCGGTTGCTTCGGCTGAAAAAAGCAATCCGTACAGACTCATATAATAAACCGTTACCGTGAGTGCAATCAATTCATTGGAAACTGCATACATAAGAAGCGTAATTAACATAACCGGCTTATAAAATGCCGGAAGATAACACATGGCAAACATCATCACACAGCAGATTGCATAACAAAACGCAATCCGGACAAAGCTTGTCTCTGTATTCCCACCGATTTGCGCCTGTTTCCGCTGCAGCTCCAGCACAAGAATAAATAGTGCAGTAAAAACAAGAGAAAAAAGCAGAACACAAATGCTTTCGTCAATATATAATTTTTTTACAATGGCAAAAACAATGCTTAATATCATTGTTGATGCTGCAATCCCAGCAAGGGATGCAATGCGGAAAATAGAAGCATGGTCTTTTACGTTCATTTTTTCACCTGTCGTGTTCTTCCGGATTTTTCTCTGGAAGCATTTTTCTTCTCAAAATCATCATAAGCCTGAACAATTTTCTGAACAAGCGGATGTCTTACAACGTCATTGCTTGTCAGCTTGCAGATTCCAATTTCATCGATATTTTTTAGCACACGAAGCGCAACATCTAGCCCTGATTTGCTGCCTGGTGCAAGATCCTTCTGTGTTGCGTCACCAGTAACAACAGCCTTAGAGCCAAATCCGATACGCGTTAAGAACATTTTCATCTGAGCCGGTGTCGTATTCTGCGCTTCATCAAGGATAATAAAGGCATTGTCCAGTGTGCGGCCCCGCATGTAAGCAAGCGGTGCAACCTCAATCAGGCCTTTTTCCATATTTTTCTGAAAACTTTCCGCTCCCATGATCTGATACAG
>CAKRLN010000097.1 GCA_934359535.1 uncultured Lachnospiraceae bacterium | reverse complement strand
ATATGAAATACCATGTACATCTTATTCAATGGCCGTCCCAGGAAATAATGGGCATACTACGACCACTACAGTCATTTCTGCATTATAGCACAGCTTATTTCAAAAAGCAACGATAATTGCATGAGCCCTCACATTTTCTACATATATCCATTATTTGTCAACTTCATTTTCTCATATTTTTTTTCTATGCGGACAAAATATCCACTGTAAAGGAGGTGAAACACATGAGTGGTTCAAACAATTCAAGTTCTAACAACATGGCAGTGCCTGATGCAAAGGACGCTATGAAACGTTTTAAGGAAGAGGTTGCAAGTGAGATCGGAGTACCGTTAAAGGATGGCTACAATGGAGATCTTACTTCCAAACAGGCCGGCTCCATCGGCGGTGAGATGGTCAAGAAAATGATCATGAAACAGGAAGAGCAGATGAAATAACATCTACGTTTTTATAACAATTCGAGTTATCTTACGAATAAGAGAATCCGTTTCCAGCATGTACGCATGAGGAATCGGATTCTCTTTTTTCGCATTGCTTTATTTATGATACACGAATTGCTCAGTCGCAATGCAGCCTGCGCGACTCTGCATCATAGATAATACTGTCTGCAAGCTTTGCAGCAGTCGCATCACCTGTAAAATATTTCACGATTTCCAGTGCAAACGGGATTGCTGTTCCCATGCCACGGCTTGTGATGATATTGCCGTCACATACGACCGGCTCCGTTACTGTTTTTGCACCTGTAAGCTTCTCTTCAAAGCCCGGATAGCATGTCGCACACTTTCCGTTTAAGATGCCTGCTGCACCGAGCACACTTGGAGCTGCACAGATGGCTGCGACAAGTTTTCCACTGGATGCAAATTCCCGGATGATCTTACCCACATTCTCATCGTCCCCAAGGTGGATCGTTCCCGGCATGCCGCCCGGAAGAATAATTCCATCAAGCGCTCCAAAATCCATTTCTTTCTTATCGAAATCTGCCTGGAATCGGATTCCATGGGCTCCCTCAATCTCTTTTTCCCCATTAATCGAGATCATGTCGATCCCAATGCCTGCCCTTCTTAAAAGATCAACGACCGTAAGACCTTCGATCTCCTCACAGCCATCTGCCATAAAAATTCCTACTCTGCTCATTTGTCCTCCTTTTTATTCTTTGTCCTCTTTTAGATAATTGCGAAACTCTCTTTTACTCACATTTTATTGTTCAAAGTGACAAAAATCTTCGAAGACACGCTTTCGCTACGTGTCGCTGGCAACGGTTGCAATCTGCACAAATGCAGATTACAACAAGTTGATGCACACGAACTGCTCATGCAGTTCGGCGCGTGGCTCCGATGCTGTGCAGTAAATGCACAGCACGGTTTCAATCATTTATACAGCGCCTAAGTACCGGCCGCTCCCCAGTGTCTTCTTAATCTTTTTGTCACTTTTCACAATGAAATCCTGCTTAACTATGAGTTTCGCAATTGCATTGCCTACTATCTATCGTTCTGCTGCTTCGCAGAGAAGATTCCGCTCACTATGTACATCAAATAACTGTACCCGGTCAATGTTCAGGCAAAGCACAATGGTATCTCCGACAGAAAGCATGCGTTCTGCGGGAAGATCTGCAACACACTTTGTTCCTCCAAGCATAAAATAGACAAGCTGGCTTGCTCCAAGAAGCTCCGCCCCAAGCACCGAAACCGGAACCGGACAGCTCATATTTTCTTTCCTGCCGGAGGCATCCTCTGCGAAGCAAAAATCCTTTGGACGGATTCCAAGTGTTACTTCCTGGTATTCATAATGCAGCCGTTTCAACACCTCACACTGCTTCGCATTCATGGAAAAGCCATATGTCTTTCCGGATGCATCTTCCCCGGAAAGGAGCCTTACCCCCGAAGCATCTTTCTCCACCTTTACCGGAATAAAATTCATCGATGGAGAGCCAATAAACCCTGCCACAAATTTGCTTGCCGGATGCTCATAAAGATTCTGCGGGGTATCGATCTGCTGAATCTCGCCCTCCTTTAACACAACAATTCTTGTGCCAAGCGTCATTGCCTCCGTCTGGTCATGCGTTACATAGATAAATGTCGTATCCAGACGATTATAAAGAGACGCAATCTCGCTCCTCATCTGTGTCCGCATTTTGGCATCCAGATTCGAAAGCGGCTCATCCATAAGAAACGCATCTGGTTTTCTTAAAATTGCACTTCCGATAGCCACACGCTGTCTTTGTCCTCCCGACAGTTGTGCAGGTCTTCGGTCAAGCAATGTCTCGATTCCAAGAATCTGTGCCGTATCCGTAACCTTTTTCTTAATCTCCTTTTTCGGGACTTTCCGGATCTGCAGGGAAAATGCCAGGTTATCATAAACTGACATATGCGGATACAATGCATAATTCTGAAATACCATTGAGACATTCCGTGCTCCCGGCTTTTCATAATTCATAAGCTTTCCATCCATCCAGAGCTCTCCGCCTGTGATCTCCTCAAGGCCTGCAATCATCCGGAGTACCGTTGACTTTCCACAGCCGGACGGTCCAACAAAAACAATAAATTCTTTTTCTTTAATATCCAGATTAAAATCCTTCACCACAGGCTCGCTTCCCTGATAGGATTTGTAAATATGGTTTAATTTGATCTGGGACATTCCCACTTCCTCCTTACCACGCATTCTACGCGCTCCCACGCTCTTACCCGCGGCATCTGAATTCAGATTTTAAAAGAGAAATGTAAAGCCCACAATCACATTCCCGTAAAAGTGCCGTAAAAACTTTGTGTATTAAAAAAAGCTTCTCCCAGGATCATCTCCTGAGAAAAGCTTTTTCAAATACTTCTCTTATTTTCTAAAAAAATAACATTCCAATGATTCTTACCAGAAATGCCGCTGCCCACGCAATCGCACATTGCCAGATGACAACACCGACAGCCCATTTCCGTCCAAGCTCCCTGCGGATTGCTGCAATTGCTGCAACACACGGTGTATACAAAAGACTGAACACCAGAAGGGATGCCGCAGACAACGAGGAAATTGCATTGCTTACAGATGTTCCAAACAGAATCTGAAGGGAAGAAACAACACTCTCCTTCGCCATAAATCCACTGATCAAAGATGTACAGATTCTCCAGTCACCCAGTCCAAGCGGGGCAAAAAGCGGAACCAGAATTCCCGAAATTGCAGCAAGCATGCTGTCCTTTGAATCCGTTACAAGATTAAAATGAATGTCAAAGCTCTGTAAAAACCAGATGCAGAGTGTTGCAATCAGAATTACCGTAAACGCCTTCTGTAAAAAGTCCTTTGCCTTTTCCCACAAAAGCTGTGCAACATTCTTAATTCCCGGAAGACGGTAATTCGGAAGCTCCATGACAAAAGGAACCGCATCCCCCTGAAACAGCGTTCCCCGGTAAATAAATGCAACCAGAATTCCAATCACAATTCCGATCAGATAAAGTCCTGCCATGACAAGTCCTCCATGCTTCGGGAAAAATGCGCTGACAAAAAATGCATAGATCGGAAGCTTTGCCGTACAGCTCATAAACGGAGTAAGAAGAATTGTCATCCTTCGGTCTCTTTCACTCGGAAGCGTACGTGTCGCCATAACCGCCGGAACCGTACATCCAAATCCAATTAGCATTGGCACAATACTTCTTCCAGATAAACCAATCTTTCTGAGAAGCTTGTCCATAAAAAATGCAACACGCGCAATATATCCGCTGTCCTCCATGAGTGACAGGAAGAAAAATAGCGTTACAATAATCGGCAGGAAGCTTAACACACTTCCAACACCTGCAAAAATACCATCAATCACAAGACCATGCAGTACTTCATTTACATCTGCTGCTGTCAATGCATAATCTACAAGATTCGTCAGTTTATCGATTCCAAGCTCCAAAAGCCCCTGAAGCCACGCCCCAATTACATTGAAGGTCAGATAAAATACCGCAAGCATAATTAGCACAAAGCATGGAATTGCCGTGTATTTTCCAGTTAAAATCCGGTCGATCTGCTGGCTTCTGACACGCTCTTTGCTCTCTTTCGGCTTTACGACTGTGCTTTCACATACCTTTTCAATAAATGTAAAACGCATATCTGCGATTGCCGCACTCCGGTCAAGCCCGCGTTCCTTTTCCATCTGAAGAATCAGGTGATCCAGTGTCTCCTTCTCATTCTCATCCAGCGCAAGCTTCTTTAAAATCAGCTCATCCCCCTCGATCAGCTTCGTTGCCGCAAACCTGAGCGGAATATCCACAGCCACTGCATGATCCTCAATCAGATGGCATACCGCATGAATGCAGCGGTGGACTGCACCTCCAAAATCATTTTCACTGCAAAAATCCTGTCTGCCCGGCCGCTCCTGATGCTTTGCAATGTGGATTGCATGGCGCACCAGCTCATCCACACCTTCGTTTTTTGCAGCGGAAATCGGAACGATCGGAACCCCAAGCATTCCCTCCATTTTATTCACATCGATGGAGCCATGATTCCCGGTCACCTCATCCATCATATTAAGCGCAATGACCATTGGAATGTCCATTTCCAGAAGCTGCATGGTAAGATACAGATTGCGTTCAATATTTGTCGCATCAACAATATTAATGATCGCCTTTGGCTTGCTTTCCAGCACAAAATTCCGCGATACGATCTCCTCATTCGTGTATGGAGACATCGAATAAATGCCCGGAAGATCGGTAATCGATGTATTCGAATGTCCCTTGATCTGTCCGTCCTTACGGTCAACGGTTACACCTGGGAAATTTCCAACATGCTGATTTGATCCGGTCAGCTGGTTAAATAGCGTCGTCTTACCACAGTTCTGATTGCCGACCAGTGCATAAGTAAGCTTCTCCCCTGCCGGAAGCGGACTACCGTCCCCTTTTACATGGTATTTTCCTTCCTCTCCAAGTCCCGGATGGGCAGTATTACTGATTGCCTTCGGACCTTCATGCTTCCTTGCCCTTTCGCTGATCCGCTCAATCTCAATCTTGTCTGCATCATCCAGGCGGAGCGTAAGCTCATAGCCATGGATCTGTAACTCCATCGGATCTCCCATTGGCGCAAACTTTACGACCGTTGTCTCAGCTCCTGGAATCACGCCCATATCCAAAAAATGCTGGCGCAGTGCTCCTTCTCCGCCTACCGTTTTAATGACGGCACTCTCGCCTATTTTTAACTCTTTTAATGTCATTTGTAAAATGTCCTTTATTGATACTTTTTCTCAATAAAACATTCTACCATAAAGTTGTTCTACTGACACGTTTTTTCTCAACCTTCTTTTATTGATTATTTTTCATTGCCTGTTTGTTGAGATACATGTTTTTATCTGCTTTATCAAACAGCGTACGGAATGTACACTGCTCATAATCAGTAGAAAGTGCCCAGCCATATGCATAGCTGACTGCCACAACGTTTCCACCGTGATGAATCTTGTTAAAGCAGTCGACCTCCTCCTTCAGCCTGGTAAGGACCTCATTGATCTCCTGATTGTTGGCATCATTCATCACAACCATAAACTCATCGCCACCATATCTTCCAACAAAATCCTTTGCCGGAATCACATTGCGGAGCAGTCTTGCAAAATTCAGTATAAGCTGATCTCCGATGGAATGTCCGAGTGTATCGTTTGCAAGTTTCAGATTATTTAGGTCAAACACCATGCAGGCGACAGGCTTCTGGATAAATTTTCCATCATGGAAAAATTCCTCACAACGGCTTTTGTTCGGAAGTCCGGTATGAAGATCAATGTAGGCTTTCTCCTCCAGCTTCTTGTTTTTCCTCGTGATCTGAACCGTTATGACCGTCCTTTGTATCATGATCACGATCAGTACCAGCATATCCACTGCCGAAGCAATCTCTAAAATACGGATCGTCCTTGCGATCTTCTCGGAATAGCGTTCTGCCGCTGATACTGTCTCATCTGCCATCAGGAAATAAATTTCACTCATGGAAACAATTTCTGTGTCCTGATATCCTTTTTCACGGACACTCCTAATCTCCTTTTTAAGCTGCTCCCAATACTCCATCTGTGTATCAAGCTTTTTCTGATATTCATCGTCATCCAGCCGGACCAGATCATAGCTGCCCTTCTCATACTTTAAACCACTTAAAATATCATCCAGATACTCGATCAGATCATCATTCGCAATCCCTGTGATCTCCAGCTTGATCTCACGCTGCGTTGCACCGCGTACAAGCCCGGCATAATTGATGACACGTGCTGTTCCCTGCAACCGGTTGACCTGAACAATGATTGCCACAACCAGACCAATCAGCACCAGAACCATACCGCTTTGCGCGATCGTACTCAGTGTTTTCCACTTTGCCCTCTTTTGTTGCTCTGCCATTGTTTTTTATCCAAGCCCCCTCTTGAAAAATTCTGCGATCTGCTCCCAAATCTCCTTCTGGAAAAACATAAGATCGGCATGATCTGCCCCGTCAAGTGCCAGAAGTGTCACATCACAGCCTGCCTCCTCTAATTTCTGATACAGTTGCTCGCTCTGTGTAAAAGGCACCGTATGATCGTTCGTTCCATGAATGATAAAAAACGGCGGTGCATCCTTTGTTACCTTTGATACTGGAGAACTTGCAATTGCCTCCTCTTGATTCGTCATAACATTATAACCAAGGAACAACGATTCTGGTGACATCGCTGCCTGCAATTCATTTTCATATGGAAAACTTCCTGCATTTGTCGGCGGATACCATGGACATGCCGCCTGAATGGCACTCGACTGCTCCAGATATTCCCCGACCTCAAGCTCTTTGTCCTGATCCAGTGCTGCCATGCAGGTAAGATAACCGCCTGCCGATTCCCCCATTGCACCAAAAAGCTCCGGATCGATGCAGTAACGGGCCGCATGTGCCCGCAGATAACGGATTGCCGCTTTTACATCCTGAAGCGCCATCGGAAACGAGCCTTCATTGGATGTCCGGTATTCCACGCTTGCCACCACAAACCCCTGCTGCGCCAGCATGCTTAAATATGCCAGATGCGCCGACTTATCCATCCGAAGCCACGCTCCTCCGCAGATCCACACGATGCAAGGATACCTCTTACCGCTTTTATCCTCCGGATAAATTAAATCCAGCTTTAAATCTCTCCTGCAATGCCCATACCAGGAATCAACCTGGGCATATGTTATATCGGTGGTTACAATGTATTGCGGTTTTGGTGTTTGGATTGTTTGTGTTATTTTCATTTTGTTTCCTCCTCCTATAAATTACATGAAAAATTAAAGTTCTGCCGTATCTGTAATGCCTAACTTATTTTCTAATACCATCCTGCTCTCTTGCATATAAATTTTTGTTTTACCGTCATTCTCACCCCTGTCACATATTCCGTTCGTTCTCCAACAATTTTACACGAAACTATACTATTACACCACTTTACAACTTTTTCATAAAAAATATCGTACAGGACTTTCTGATGTATAATGAGTTTGAGAAAAACATTACAAAGGAAAGCGACACTGTACGATAAAAGCATTATACAACGAAAAAACACTGATTGGTAGACTTTATAAATATTTTTTGATTTATTTTGAAACGTTTTATAAAATGTACCCTATAGATTAGACAGTTTGAGTTTTAAAAACCCTTACCATTGGACAGTAAGTTTTAATGAAAACCCTTAAATCTAGACAACGAGTTTACAGGTAACCCTTAAATTCGGACATGGTTTTGATGAACCCCTTTATTTTGGACAAAATCGCTTTTTGACTCCGATTCAGATTG
>CAKRLN010000096.1 GCA_934359535.1 uncultured Lachnospiraceae bacterium | reverse complement strand
GTATAGAACACCAAAAATTCCAGTCTTTCAGCATATAACTTTCTCCCTTCACAAATGTTAAACAAGAATTTAGAGCAGCAAGCTCAGGCTATATACCGTTCTTGGTTTGTTAATTATGAACCTTTTGACGGAACGAAGCCAGATGACTGGTCAGATGGTACAATTGATGATCTCGGAACTGAAATCATATGTGGAAAAACACCCTCTACCAAGAAAAGTGAATATTATGGTGGTAATACTCCATTCATAACAATTCCTGATATGCATGGCTGCGTTTATATTGTTTCTACCGAGCGTTATCTTTCAGATGCAGGTGTTGCTTCTCAACCGAAGAAAACACTTCCACCTAATACTGTATGCGTAAGTTGTATAGGGACAGCCGGTCTGGTAACTTTGGTATCCGAAAAGAGTCAATCTAATCAACAGATTAACTCAATAATTCCCCAAGAAGGTATCTCTGTATATTATATCTACCTATTAATGCAGACATTAGCCGATACTATCAACAAACTTGGGCAAAGTGGTAGCACAATAGTCAACTTAAATAAAACACAGTTTGGCAAGATACAGGTAATGATCCCATCCGAACGTGTGTTACAGGACTTTGATTCCCTATGCAGACCCTTGTTTGATACAATACTTTCAAATCAAAAAGAAAATATTATCCTATCAGAGCTTCGTGATGCATTGTTGCCAAAACTTATGTTCGGGGAACTTGATGTGTCCGACATTGACCTTTAAGCCGCTAAATTCTTGTTTAACATTTGTGAAGGGAGAAAGTTATATGCTGAAAGACTGGAATTTTTGGTGTTCTATACTTACAGCTTTAACTGCTGTACTGGCATTAGGCTTGTCGGTTCATCAGACAAGACTTAGCAATAAGCAACACTTATTTGACCGTAGGTTAAAAGCATATATGCTGGCAAATGGACGGATTTCGCTTTGCAAAGAAAATTATATGTGGCTCTCAGTGAAAAGAGAAAATACACCTCAGTTTGCAAATGATCATGTATTTATATGGCTGACAAATAATACCTATATGGAAAGTCAAGCGGATGCTATTGAACATCCCCTGGAGCAGCCATTCCATAAAGAGTTTTTACGAAAACGAGAAGCATCCTATGACCATAGAAGAGTCAGAGAAAATGTTTTCGGAGAAAAAATACAGAGATAATCTTTATGATGCCTTAGAGAAACTTCGCAAAGCATATGATGCAGTGGCACAGGGTCAGGTAGAAAAACAGATGAAAAAACAGCTTAAACTGATATAAGGAGGCGACAAAAATGTCAGATTTTTATACAGAAGCAGATTATGAAAAATCGGTCATAGAATTGTTTCAGAATATGGATTATCGTTATATTTATGCGCCGGACTTGGAGCGGGATTTTCGCAGTCCGTTATATGAAGAAGAATTAGATGAATCCATCCGGCGAGTTAACCCGGATATGCCCGAAGATGCGATTGCAGATGCTCTATATAAATTAAAGAATTTTGAAAATGCAGAATTGGTTTTGAAAAATGCTCTTTTTATGGATTATATTCAGCATGGAATTGAAGTGCGCTATTTTGTAAAAGGTGAGGAACGTTCAGGTCTGGTTTATCTGGTGGATTATAAAAATCCTGACAATAATTCCTTTGTTGTTGCGAATCAGTGGACATTTGTTGAGAATAGCAACAAGCGTCCGGATATATTGCTGTTTTTGAATGGTATGCCAGTTGTACTTATAGAGTTGAAATCACCATCACGAGAAGAAACCGATGCATCAGAAGCATACACACAGGTCAGAAATTATATGCACGAGATTCCATCCATGTTTATTTATAATTGTATCTGCGTCATGAGTGATCATTTAACTTCTAAAGCGGGTACGATTACTTCTGGCGAAGATCGTTTTATGGAATGGAAAACAAAAGATGGGAACTATGAGAATACACAGTATGCTCAATTCGATACATTTTTTGAGGGGATGTTTGAAAAAGAGCGGCTGCTTGACATTATCAAGAATTTTATCTGTTTTTCCAATGAAGGCTCAAAGCAGATCAAGATTTTGGCAGGGTATCATCAGTATTTTGCAGTAAATAAAGCAATTTTATCTACAAAACACGCAACAGAAACGGATGGAAAAGGTGGTGTGTTCTGGCATACACAAGGCAGTGGAAAATCATTGTCAATGGTATTCTATGCCCATTGTTTGCAGGATGCGTTAGATAGTCCGACTATTGTTGTGATTACTGACCGCAATGATTTGGATGACCAGCTTTATGGGCAGTTTGCAAAATGCAGTAAATTTTTACGGCAGGAGTCTGTTCATGCGGACAAGAGGAAGCTGTCTGATGAAGATAAAGAACGCAATGCACATCTGAGAAAAGGTGAAAAGCCAATTATTGGTCTTATGGATTGGTTAAATGACAGAAAAGCCAATGGTATTATTTTCACCACAATGCAGAAGTTTGAGGAATCTTTTGAATGTCTTTCGGAACGCAGAAATATTATTGTTATGGCGGATGAAGCCCATCGTGGACAATATGGCTTAAAAGAAAAAGTTGATGCTAAGACAGGTGAAATTAAGATTGGTACTGCCCGCATTATTCGTAACACGCTGCCAAATGCAACCTATATTGGCTTTACCGGAACTCCGATTTCTATGAAAGATCGCAATACACGGGAAGTGTTTGGCGATTACATAGATATTTATGACATGACTCAGGCTGTGGAGGATGGTGCAACCAGACCTGTTTATTATGAAAGCCGTGTGATTAAATTAAAGCTGGACGAGCATACTTTGAAACTGATTGACCAAGAATATGACATTATGGCAAATAATGCTGACTCGGAGGTTATTGAGAAAAGTAAAAAACAGCTTGGACAGATGGAAGCAATCCTTGGCAATGACAAAACCATTGCTTCGTTGGTTGATGATATACTGGATCACTATGAGAATTACCGTGAAAATTTACTTACTGGAAAAGCAATGATCGTGGCATATTCCCGTCCGATTGCCATGAAAATTTATGAGCGCATTTTGCAGCTTCGCCCATCATGGACAGAAAAAATTGCCGTTGTAATGACCGGAAGCAATAAAGACCCGGAAGAATGGAATAAGATTATCGGGAATAAACGGCATAAAGACGAACTGGCAAAGCAATTTAAGGATAATGACAGCCCTTTGAAGATAGCGATTGTGGTTGATATGTGGTTGACGGGATTTGATGTTCCATCGCTGGCAACCATGTATATCTATAAGCCAATGCAAGGGTATAATTTGATGCAGGCGATTGCCAGAGTAAACCGGGTATTTGGAGATAAAGAAGGCGGTCTGGTAGTTGATTATGTAGGCATTGCAGCTGCATTGAAACAAGCAATGAATGACTATACAGCCAGAGATAAGAAAAATTATGGTGACACAGATGTTGCAAAGGTAGCATATCCGAAATTCCTTGAAAAACTATCCGTTTGTCGAGATTTATTTCATGGATATGATTATTCAAAATTTATGAATGGTACAGATTTGGAGCGCTCCAAAGCGATTAGTGGTGCTGTAAACTTTATTGTGGCAGTTGATAAGGCAGATGATCGGGAAATATTTTTGAAAGAGGGATTGCTGTTAAAGCAGGCACTCTCCCTTTGTGCTTCTTTAGCCGAACGTGATTTGCGTGTAGAAGCTGCTTTTTTTGAGTCTGTCCGGGTGCTTGTAACCCGCCTGATGAATCAAGGTGAAGGAAAGAAAATTTCTTTACCGGAGATGAATGCCAGAATTAACAATCTTTTGAAAGCAAGTGTACAAAGTGATGGTGTTATCAATCTTTTTTCCGATATAGACAAGGAGTTTTCTCTTTTTGATCCGAAATTTCTTGAAGAAGTTTCAAAAATGAAGGAGAAAAACCTGGCAGTTGAGTTGCTGAAAAAACTGATTGCTGAGCAGGTTAAGATATATCGACATACCAATGTTGTGAAATCTGAAAAATTCAGTGAAATTATTCAAAGAACTATGAATGCTTATTTGAATGGAATGCTGACGAATGAGCAGGTTATTGAGGAACTGCTTAATCTTGCAAAACAAATTGCAGCTGCTCACAAAGAAGGCGATCAACTGGGGTTGACTGCGGATGAGCTGGCTTTTTATGATGCACTGACAAAGCCACAGGCAATTAAAGATTTTTATGAAAATGAAGAATTGATTGCTATTACAAAAGAACTTGCGGACACCCTTAGAAGAAACAGGACGATTGACTGGCAAAAACGTGATTCTGCAAGAGCAAGGATGCGGATGATGATAAAAAGACTTTTGAAGAAACACAGATACCCACCGGAAGGTATGGATGATGCAGTTCAGACTGTTATGACACAATGTGAGTTGTGGACAGACAATAATGACATGGAATTATCGCAGAAATCATCAAACATGTATACATATTCGTTAAAACCAGAAGTGAGTAAAGTGGCAGAAGCCCCAGTACCTTACGGAAAATAATAGGAGTTATTTTGCTTATTGTTGGCAAAACTTAATCATGGAGGTGGTCACATGACAATAGAAGAAATTCTTGCCGGTGAATCTAAGAATGTAGAGTTTAAGGTACAACGTCCGGACAAGAGTATTAAATATATGAAAACGGTCGTTGCTTTCGCTAATGGCAAGGGTGGGCAGATTGTATTCGGCATTGATGATAAAACCAGAGAAGTTGTCGGTGTTCCGGAAGATAAAGTTTTCCAGGAAATTGATGCGATTACAAACGCTATTTCGGATAGCTGTGAGCCGACAATCATTCCAGATGTCTATTTGCAAAATATAAATGATAAACCTGTAATTGTTGCAGAAATCAGAGCTGGACGTCAGAAACCATATTATATTAAAGCAGATGGTCTGGAAAATGGCGTATATATTCGGGTTTCAGGAACAACACGTCCAGCTGACCGTGATATGTCAAGAGAACTATATTATGAATGTGATGCTCGTTCTTTTGATTCGGTAATCCGCAGAGATATTGAAGTGACGGATGAAGATATTAAGACACTTTGTGAACAAATGAAAGAAGTCGCTATTGCCAATAGCAAGTCAAATCTTCAGCGGTCAGCAGTAAAAGACGTAACGAAGAATGTTCTACTCAGTTGGGGGATTTTAAAGAGAGATGAAAATGAAAAAATCTATCCAACGAATGCGTATGTTTATTTAACTGGACAAGGTGGACTGCGTTCCATGATTCAATGTGCTGTGTTTAAGGGAACGACCCGTTCTGTATTTCTTGATCGGCGCAATTATGAAGGACCGCTATGGGAACAGGTAGATGAAGCGGTGCAGTTTGTCCTTAGAAATATTCGGATGGGATGTCGGCTGGAAGGCGTATATCGTCAGGATATTTATGAACTGCCGCCGGATAGCATTCGAGAGTTGATTGTCAATGCAGTTATGAATTGCAGTTACATCCAGGTTTCTAATATTCAGGTGGCACTTTATGATGATCGTCTGGAAATTACTTCTCCAGGTGGATTGCTCCCAGGGGTAACGATTGATTTGATGAAAGAAGGATTTTCAAAAATCCGAAATCGTGCCCTCGCCAATGCTTTTGCCTATATGAATCTTGTGGAAGCCTGGGGAAGCGGTATACCAAAACTTATGCAGGCTATGCAGGAATATGGATTGCGTGAACCGGAATTTATTGACATGGAAGTGGCTTTCAGAATCAATCTTTATCGAGGTCAAAATGAGGTCATTGAGGTCAAAAATCGGGATCGTGCCCTCGATGACCTCAATAAAGACCATAATGACCTCAAAGATGACCTTGAAACTCGATTGTCAGAATTGATTCGTAAAAATCCGGAACTGACTCATAAAGCATTAGGAGAAGCACTTGCGGTTTCTGCGGCAACGATTAAACGTACTCTTACAAAAATGCAGCATGAAGGTAAGGTAATTCGTGAGGGTTCCAATCGAAAAGGTAAATGGATATTGACAGATAAAATGAAATAGGATTGATAGGAAAAGCCATTGGAGCGGGAGCTTCTTTAATTGGTGCAGGAGCTGAAGCAATAGGTAGGGGCATTGAAAATTCATTTTTGAAACAAGAAAAAAAGAATTTAGAATTTTTGGCGAAATATCCATTTAAGAATAAATTTATTGTTCGGGAAGTAAAAGAAGTGCAGAGTGATATGGAATTCGCAAAGAATTTTGGTGTTAAGAAAAATTTCTTCGTAGTATATTCATCTGAAAATGCCCCTGTTTTTTAGCATATAGCGAAGAGAGATTTGGAAAATGTAAATATACTTTAGTGGATATGGCGGCTAACGAAATTGCTGCACTTGTGTCAAAGAAGAAACTTTGTACTATCGAATATGGGAATGACACACATGAACTTAAGTATAAGGAGTTATTTGATAAACCTCAATTTACATTAAACAATAGCAATTTTAAGATGAAGTGTAATGAGACTGGTAAGGAAATCAGAGTGCAGAAAGGCGGAAATAAGACTGCCATTCAAATAAATAAGATTCCGTCTGACCTTGGTGCTAAATGGGGTGAATATGTTGTTGGTTGCAACAATGATGCAGATGTGACCTTGACTATTTTATTTGGAATTGCAGTAGGAACTGTGTTAATGTAGTCTGCAAATTTATTAGTTGTTGACTAAGGAGAAGTTGGGATGAAAATGTATCAATTGATTTGTCCGTCTTGTGGGGCAGCTGTAGAAATTGAGCAAGATAGGAAAAGTATGTTTTGTACTTACTACGGAAGTCAAATTCATGTTGATGATGGTATTAAGCGAATTGAAATTACAAAAAACATCAACTACCATAAAACATATACTGATGAGGCTAAAATAAGAGAAAATGAGCGTAAAGAAAGAATTTAGCTTAAGCAAATGGAATACGAAGATAAGGAGAAAAAGAGAAATGACAAAACCGTATTTCTATGAATAGGCTTACTTATGCTTGTAGCGTTGTTTTCTTTTGGAATGGCGCATTATTACGAAGAAGCTGCAAAACCGGACGAAGATGAAATATGTATTCCTTTTTCGTTAAATAACAGGTGCGCTTTTCCTATATCCGGGATTAAGTCCCATTGCCGTTCTCCACCTTCGACATCTTGAAACTTCATCCACAAATTTCAAGATTACGGAGGAAAGATTATGTACTTTGATCCAGTAGAAACAGGAAATCGGATCAAGGCAATTCGAGAAACAAAAGGTATGACGCAGAACTTCTTGCTCTTGAAACCAGTGAGACAACACAGAAAAATCTCATTCCTCAGACAGAAGAACTGCTTGCCAGATATGACGAGATGACGAATGAAGAAAGAAATGAATTATTAAAAGAAATACTTGAAGAAATCAAGTACTTTAAGGGAGCCGATGGGCAAATCGAAATTGACTTGTATCCACGTCTCCCTCGAATTTAGCTTTGTGTAGGTATCCTCAACTTACCTATGTGTTTGTGCTGACTATAACAGGTGCGGCTTTTGATCTGATATTGTTGTATGCTGTTTCTTATGCTAAAATAAGGATGCGTATATTATGGCAGGTCTTCAAATATGTGTATACCTATTCATTAAGAACAGAATTGAGCAAAGTGGCAGAAGAGCCGGTGTCTTACGGTAAACAATAGGAGTTATTTTTCTTATTGTTGGTAAAACGGAATCGTGGAGGGGATGTGTATGATGACGGATGAAAAAATTAAAAATTCCAGTGAGCTGGAGTTTGCTGTATTTTGTATTGAAAATGTAGCGGCAAAGCTGGGGGTGGATGCAGAACGTGTTTATCAGGCATTTACCAAACAGAGTGATATTTTGCACGGCTACATCATGCCGGAATATGAAGTGCTGCATACCCAGAGCAGGGAATATATCGTTGATGACCTCCTTGA
>CAKRLN010000095.1 GCA_934359535.1 uncultured Lachnospiraceae bacterium | reverse complement strand
GAGGAGGATGAGCTTGAGGCGCAGGATGCCAGGGAAGGGCAGATGGAGCTTGCCCAGGCATCGTCACATACTCCGGCTGCAGTTGTCACAAGACTGATCAACTGGGGATGGATCAGAAAGGAATTTGATGACCGTTTGAACGAGTATGTCATTGGATTTCCGGAGTACAGCCAGTTATATGTGGAGCTGTTTGAACAGCTGCAGAATGAGGATGACAGCAGGGAACGGGAAAACATTCTTGCTATTTACAGTGCGCTGCATACGTATCAGACCGACAGGGACAAAAACAATGATATTTTGAAAAATGCGATCCGTACCTGTAAACGCCTTGGACAGATGCTTTCTAATATGCAGGATGGAATGCGGGCTTACTTTGATGAACTTTCCGGGAGAAAAAATTTTATCGGGATCCAGGAGGTGCTTGTCGAGGAGATTAACAACAGTGACAGCAGAAAATATGCGATCCTTACAACAAGTGACAGCTTTTACCGCTACAAGGAATCTGTAAAGGAGCTGATCAGTTCGATTTTGGAGGAGACGGAGGAGCGCAGGGAAGCGTTGTTACGGAAACAGAGTGGATTGCACCCGGATACCGCTGCAATGCGGCATTACAGCATGCAGATTGAGGAATGCGAGGATGCCGGGCGGCTGGTATCCCAGATCGAACGGGAGTTTGACCGCATCGAGCGTAAATATAATAAGCTGATTGAGCAGAAGGCTGTGTTTGCAAAACGTGCGCTTGCAAGAATCCAGTATATCATGCAGGAGGGGGCAGATAATGAGGACAATATTGGCAATCTGATCGGGCTGTTAAACAGAAGCAGAAACCAGAAAGAGATATTAAAAGAGCTTTCCACAAGGCTTGGCTGTACGGCTCAGTATAAGATTTTTTCTGACCGCAGTCTGTATACACCAAGGGGCACAACAGGACAGGCATTTGTACCGGAGGCTGTTGAGATGCCGGATTATGATGACCAGATGATTTCTGATTATGTACCTAGACCGCTTTATACGAAGCAGGAGCTTGCCGAGTTCTGGCAAAGAGGTGAGAAGAATGGAGCCTTTGAGGCAGACGAACATACGGTACAGTCGGTACAGGATCTTGAGAAGCTTCTGTTTTTATGGCAGGAGGCAACGGAGAACCGGGCATCAGAGGATCTTGTGACGATTGGAGAGGAATTGACATCGGAGGGTGGATATAAATTTTCCGGTCTTGTGATCCGGGATAGGAAAAAGGAGTAGGCGATGTTTGAATATATGGAGAATCTGTCTCCTTCCGAGACAGAAAATATCAGAAAAACAATACAGGATCTGTTTCGTCAGACCTGTATTTTACAGGTTAAATATGACCCGGTCACGATGGAGCAGAAGGACAATCCACGTTATCAGGTGTGCATGCGGCACAGGGACTTTATTGCGGATTATGTTTCGGTGCTTGGCTGTGAGCTTATCTATGATGCTATGACACATATTTTCCGTCTGAGTGGGGAAAATGCGCCAGTGGAGCACCTGAATCTTTTTACGACAAAATTAGTTGTCCTGTTAAAAAAGATCTATTATGACAAGATCATGGGGGAGGGCTTAAATGCGCCGCTCACAAATCTCTATGAGATCCGTGAATATGGTATGGACACCGGGCTTTTGAATTACCGTGTGCCGGAGCAGGAATGGAATGAGGCACTGAGCTTCTTAAAGATCCATCAGATGTTAGAGATTCCGGGTGCGATCAGCAACCTGACGGATAGCACACCGCTTTATATCAATACAACGGTTAATATGTACTGTTCGGCTGTGGATATCAATGAGCTTGTGGCAAAATACAGTGGAGAACAAGACGGAAATGACGAACAAAAGGAGGAATATGCGGATGAGACAGGCGAAAAAGATTTTTACCCGGATGTGTCTGAATAACTGGGGTGGAATCGACCATAAGATTCTGGAATTTAATGAGTATGTGAATCTGTTCAGCGGAAAGAGCGGCTCGGGAAAATCGACGGTTATGGATGCGGTTCAGGTTATTTTATATGGAAGCTTTTCCTCTGCATTTTTAAATAAAGCCGCGGATGATGCGAAGAACCGGAGAAGTGTTTTAAGCTATCTGCGCGGAGAACAGAAGGATGGTTCAGCGAACCGTGCTGCGCAGGATTTCTGCTCAGTGATTGCGCTTGAGGTGACGGATACCGGCTCCCATGTCGTAAGCTGCATGGGAATCGCATTCGAGGTGCGCCGCGGTGATACAGAGTTAAAGAAATATCAGTTTTTCAGCCACAGCGGAAAAATGCCGGAAAATGGCTACCTTACGGAAGATGGTGTCCCATTTTCCAATGCAGATATCCGGGCTCTTGTAGAGGAGCGGCAGAAATCGGCAGATAACCGTGGAAGAGGTGATATTAACCGTGTCTATGCATCCAGGGAGGCATATCTTGGTGTGCTTTATGATGTGATCTTAGGCTATATTGACGGGCCGCGTTTTATCACAATGGAGAAAAGTGCGATTGCACTGCGCATGTCAAACGGTACCGGACAGTTTATCCGTGATTATATGTTCCCGGCGAGCCGTGCGGATACAATCGAAAAGATCAGTGACCAGCTTGGGGCTTACCGGGACATCCGGGAGAAAATAAACGACCTGAAGGAGCGTATTGATGATCTTTCTGTGATTGAGGAAGCCGGAAGAAAGAAAACGATGGCAGAGAGCGACATCTACCATGCCAATGCCGTGATCCGCTGTGTGGAAATGCAGGAGATCCGTGATAAGATCGAGGATGGAAAAGCAAGCCTTATGGAGAACCATAAAGCACAGCAGGAGAAGCAGGATGCGTTAGAAGAGATCCGCAGGGAAAAAGAGGCATGCAATGAGGCTTTAATCCAGGTAAAAGCAGATCTGCAGTCGAGTGATCTCGGAAGCCGCAGACAGCATTTAAAGGATCTGGAAAGCCGCCGGGATATGTTAAACGCATCCAGCAGACAGTGGAAGAACATTGTGCGCGGACTTGACCGATGGGGGGATGATCCGTATGTCGGTGAGTACATTTCCAATCCGCTTTTAAATATGATTGAAGCGCTCAAGGATGGGGCAGTATCCGAGGAGGATATAAAGAAGCTTCGTGACCGCCTTGCTGATGAGAAGGAAAATATTGAGTCGGAGTATGAGGACTATAACAGCAGAAGGCGTGAGCTTGCAAAAGATCTGAAGGAAAAGCAGGCAATGTTAGATGCCATGGCACAGGGTGTAAAGCCTTATCCAGATGTATTAAAGAAAGCAAGACAGACGTTGGAGAGACGTCTGTCTGAGGCATTTGGAAGACCGGTCCATGTGCATGTATTTGCGGATCTGTTTGACATCCGGGATGAAAAGTGGAAGGATGCAGTGGAGGGAAGACTTGGCAGATTAAAGTTTTCCCTGATCACAGAGCCACAGTATGCGTTTGATGCAGCGAAGCTTTTCCGCAGTCTGAAAAAATATGAAAATGTAGACCTGATTAACTCGGAGGCAATCTTAAAGAGCGAACCGGATGCATGGGGGAATTCTCTTTATGAAGCAGTTGACGCGAAAGAGGATTATGTGGATGGCTGCTTAAAGCGTTATCTGGGACATATTGTGAAATGTGAGACGGTCGAAGAGCTTGAGGCGGTAAGAGACGGTGTAACACCGGATTGTTATTCCTACAGCAACTTTATTTTCCGTCACCTGAAGGAAGAGGACTATAAACGGCGCGCCTGCATCGGATGCAAGGTGTCAAGGACAAAGCAGACAGAGCTTGAGGAGGAGCTAAAGGAGCAGAAAAAGGAGTTGTCCAAGTTAAGCGAGCTTACAGATGGAATCCGCGCATCCAGAGAGTTTGAGAGTCTGCGTCAGGAGCCGGCAGATCTTTCGGCACTATCAAAAGCCGGGGACGAGATTGCGGTAGTTAATGAGGCGATTGAAGAGCAGAAAAAGGAGATCCAGGTACTTGTCGAGGGCAGCTTTAAGGAGCTTGATGCGAAGAGAAGAGAGCTTGAACAGACACTTTCTGAGATTGGAAGCCGCGAGGCAGCGGCGCAGGGCGAGCTGACTGCACTGGTGCGAAAAGAAGGAAACAGACAGCGTGAGCTTGACGAGCTGGCAGAGCTTTTTGAACAGAAGAATTTAAGCTATGTTGCAAATGAACGAATAGAGGAAGAAGTAAAAGAGGCAATGAAGAACTCATCTGGTCAGGCGTTAAAAAATGCAAAGCTTCGTGAGGTTACAGAGCTTCAGAATAAGCTTCAGAATGAGACGGAGAATCTCTCTCTTGCAAGAAACCGGTTTATCCAGAAATATCCGTCCTGCGGCTTTAATGGCATGGAGAAATCCAATGCCCCTTATGAGAAGCTGTTAAATGATTACCGCAATGATTATGAACCACAGTATCAGGAGGAGTTCACAAAGCAGTGTGACTTTATCTATAAGAGCTTAAGGGACAATGTGATTGCAACGATCCATGGCGATATTAAGGCTGCAATCCGTCATAAGAACGAGATTAATCGCCTGTTAAGAAAGACAAATTTCTCCGATAGTACGTATCAGATCAAGATCGGTCCGGCAGAAAATGAAAACGGTCAGTTCTACGACATGCTGATGGCGGAGGAGTTAGACAGTAAGAACATCGGTTCGGATGTGATGGATGGACAGCTCAGTTTTGGGGAGGATGTCTTTTTTCAGAAATATGAAAAACAGATCGACCTGCTTACCGAGAAATTTATGCCGGTGCGTGGCAATGATGACGAGCGTCAGATCGAGCGCCGCAGAAAAGAGATCGAGCAGTATGCTGATTACCGCAATTATCTGTCATTCTCCATGTATGAGCAGGTGACAGATGAAGCAGGAAATGTAATCCGGGAGAACCATGTTGATGATATGGCAGGACGCGACTCTGGAGGAGAGGGACAGAACCCGAAATATGTTGCGCTGCTTGCAGGCTTTGCAATGCTTTATATGCAGCAGAGCAGCCGGGATTCAAGAATCCGTCTTGTTCTTTTAGATGAGGCATTTTCCAAGATGGATCAGGAGCGAAGTGCAGTGTGCTTAAAATATGCAAGGCAGATGGAGTTGCAGCTGATCGTCTGTGTGCCGGATGAGCGCTTACAGTCCCTGATCCGTAATGTGGACTGTGTATACGGCTTCCGCCGCCACAACAATAAGATTTCCATGATGCATATTGATAAGGGAGATTACTTAAAGCTCATGGAAGGACTTGAGACTTCGCAAGAGGTCTATGATATGGAAGAGGCTTAAATATTTTATTCCGGGAGATCCGGGATGATCTCTACGTAAATCTGGTCGAATGATTTCCGGAGTTCATTCCGGATTTCGTCGCGGATACGGTTTAAGGTTTTGATCGTAATAATATCGTTTGGGCTGTCGATGTAGATTTCCACCCAGGTTTTTCGCCCGGTCTGGATGACATCGAGGAACTGGATCGTATAGGAGGAGGTAGCCATACGCTGTTCGGCGATGGCCCGGATTCCGTCCATGATCTCTTGCTCCGGAGCGAAAAGGACGAGACTTTTTAAGTTGACAAAGATCATATGTACCGGCTCCCGGATCAGAAAAAGTGCCATTACGATTGCAACGATCGGATCGATGTATGGTGTAAACCAGGAAACAGCAGTTTGCTGTAAGAGAAGCTGGAGTGCAAAGGCGACCGCAACACCGAGGCTTCCGATAATATCTAATTTCCAGGCATAAAGCTCGGCATGGATTGTCATGGATTCGTAGCGTCTGCTGAAATAGGAAAGCACGGAATACAGTCCGGCACAGCCTAAAAATACTGCAAATTCGAATATTGCAATCATACCGGCATCCACGTGATGTCCGCCATCTAAGATCGTCTGGATGCTGTCTAGGATCAGCTGGATCGTAATAACGAGAAGAACCGTATATTTGATGACTAAGAAGAGTGATTCTACCTGTGCGAAGCCGTAGGGACGCCGTTCTGTGACCGGACGGTAAAGAAGCGGCACAAGGAAAAGAAATGGGCCAATCATGACAAGATCGGTGACATCAAACACGCAGTCCATAAGAATTGAGTGGGAATGCGTCACATATGCCATGACTCCTTCAATGATCATAAAAAGAATACTTCCAATCAGGGAAAGGTTCATAATTCGCTTTTCGATTTTTTGTTTATTTTCTGAATTCATTCGTAACTCCAAACTCCTATTTTTTCTAGTTGTAGTATACCATAATACGGTTAGAAATATTGACTAAAATTCAGGAATAAGATATTCTGAAAGGTAGTAAAAAAAGTACAAACATACAAAGGGTAAAGAAGATTATACATGAATCAGCTAAGGACAAAATGGGGAGAGGAACTGAATAAGGAAAAGGTACTTGGGGAATATCCGCGTCCAACGCTGGTTCGTGACAGTTTTTTTTGCCTGAACGGGGAATGGGATTATGCCATCGGAGGACAGGATGCGCCAGAGCAGTATGAGGGAAAAATCCTGGTACCGTTTTCCCCGGAATCGGAGCTTTCTGGGGTGCAAAAGCAGCTAATGCCAGAGGATTATCTCCACTACCGCAGGTATTTTACATTGCCGGACAATTTTATCCAGGATCGGGTATTACTTCATTTCGGTGCAGTTGACCAGGAATGTGAGGTCTCGGTCAATGGGAAATGGATCGGGAGCCATAAGGGTGGTTATCTGCCGTTTGATTTTGATATCACGGAGGCACTTGTTTCCGGTGAAAATGAGCTGTATGTACGGGTGCGGGATATGACGGAGAAATCCCCACATGCGAGAGGCAAGCAGAAGCTTGTCAGAAAAGGAAAAATGGCATCGATCTTCTATACTGCAAGCAGCGGGATCTGGAAGACGGTATGGATGGAGAGTGTACCGGCACGCTATATCAAGGGCTTAAAGCTGACACCGCTTCTGGATGAAAATGAGCTTGAGGTAGAGGCATTTACCAGTGATGGCGAGGGCGTGTTTGGCCCGGACGAATATCATGGAGCCTTAGAGCGCAATCCTTACCCGAATATGCTTCACATCCAGGTTTATGATAGCGGAGGCAGTATTGTTTATAATGGCAAGATGGATAAAAATGCGAAGAACCGCAGGATGAAGCTTCCGAAGCTTATACCATGGACACAGGAGAATCCGGTTCTCTATCAGATCCGCATCCAGTATGGACGGGATGTGGTGATGTCATATTTTGGCATGCGCAAATTCGAGAAGAAGCAGGATGCAGATGGAATCTGGCATTTTTATCTGAATAACAAGCCGTTTTTCTTTCATGGGGTACTGGATCAGGGCTATTGGCCGGAGAGTCTTATGACGCCGCCAACCGATGAGGCACTGAAATATGACATCGTAAGGATGAAGGAGCTCGGTTTTAATACGCTGCGCATGCATATGAAGATCGAATCGGAGCGGTTCTATTATCATTGCGATAAGCTTGGTATGGTAGTATGGCAGGATATGCCAAATGGCGGTGGAGAGTATTCGATTCCGCTTGTTACTTATCTGCCGAATGGAATTCCAGCATTTGGAAGACATTTGAAGGATAAGCATTATACGTTGCTTGCAAGGAAAGATGAAAATGGCCGTATGCAGTTTCAAAAGGATTTGCGGAACATGGTGGTGTTCCTTTATAATCACCCATCCATTGCACTCTGGACAGCCTTTAATGAAGGATGGGGGCAGTTCGATGCTGCGAAGGCAACGGAAATCATCCGTTCGGAGGACAAGCATCGTCTGATTAATGAAGCCTGTGGCTGGTTTGACCAAAAGGGCGGGGATGTAAATGGAATTCATAATTATCTGCGTCCGCTTCAGATGAAGCCGGATAAAAATCGTGTCATAGTGCTGTCAGAATGTGGCGGTTATGCATGTCCGGTGCTGGGACATATGTACAGCAGCCTGGAATTTGGATATAAAAACTGTAAGAGTGAGGATGAGCTTGGGGAGG
>CAKRLN010000094.1 GCA_934359535.1 uncultured Lachnospiraceae bacterium | reverse complement strand
CCATGGTGGTAATGCTGTCTGGATCCATTGATTCTGCATGAACCTTCATCGGCTCAAACAGCATAAATGCAATTGTACAAATAACAGCTGCACAGGCAAATATAAAAGATGCTGTACAGTATCTCTTTTTTCTTTTTGTCATTTTAACCCTGCTTTTTTGGAAATTTATTTTTCATCTTCCGGAAGATTTCCTGAAAATTTTCCGGAAGCATTGTCTCCTGCTTTTCTTCCATATCGGGAAGACTGCCAAGCTCATCCTCTGTCAGCTTTGTCAGAAGATGAATCTCATCTTTTCCGACGGCAACAACAAGATATACCTCTCCCGCTTTAATAATACTGATGAACTTATTGTTTGTTATGCATATACTCTCAACAATCTGTAGGTTTTTATTGCTGGTATGTGCTTTCTGATAGCCTGCCATCCAACGCGTGGTAAGCCATGTTATAGCAAGAACAAACACAAAAATAAGCAGTACACCAATCAATTGAAAAAAGCTGTCGAGGGAAGAAGCCAATAAAATATTCATATCAGCCTACAACTTTTTTAACAGCCTCAAGAACACGCTCCGGCTGGAATGGTTTCACAATAAAGTCCTTGGCTCCTGACTGGATTGCTTCAATTACCATCGCCTGCTGTCCCATAGCAGAGCACATTATAATTGCCGCATTCGGATCTGCTGCTTTAATTTTCTTTAAAGCCTCGATTCCATCCATCTCTGGCATTGTGATATCCATAAGAACAAGATCTGGATTTAACTCATTGTATTTTTCAATCGCCTTTAACCCATTTTCTGCCTCACCGGCAACATTATAACCATTTTTTGAAAGTATATCTTTGATCATCATGCGCATAAATGCTGCATCGTCACAAATCAAAATATTCTTTGCCATTTCTTTTCTCCTATCGTCTGTTAAATAATTGGATTACCATGATTGCTAATAATTTCCGTAATACGGACACCAAAGCTTTCCTCGATTACCACAACTTCACCCTTGGCAACATTTTTACCATTTACCAGAATATCAATCGGCTCACCTGCAAGCTTGTCTAATTCGATAATTTTTCCGGGGCTAAAATCCAGGATATCAGAAATTGACTTCGTTGTTCTTCCAAGTTCAACGGTAACCTGAAGCGGTACATCCATAATAAGACCAATGTTCTCTGGACTGTAATTGCCAAGATTTCCCGCCGAAAATGACTGAAACTGTGCTGGCTGTACATTCACTGGCTGTGTCGCATAGGCTGCCTGCTGCTGTACCATTTGAGGCTGTGCCATCTGCTGCCCTGGCATCTGTTGATTCATCATTGGTGCTGCTCCCATCTGTGTATTATTTGCCGGTTGCTGCCCTGGCTGTGCATTCTGCGTCTGTGTTTTCGCCTGTGGCTGCTGTGGTTTCGTATCATTCATGATCGATTCACTTTCCATCTCCATGTTTTTAGATACTCCTTCACACATTTCCCTCGCAAATGAAAATGGATAAAGCTGCATAATCTCACTGTCTACCAAATCCCCAATTTCCATTTTAAAGGAAATTTTTACAAAAGAGCCTGAAAGGAATTTATCAATAGAAGCCTCATCCACATTTTCCTGCAAATCAATCAGATCTGCAATTGGTGGACTAATATCTATTTTTTTGTTAAGCATGGAGGATAGGGAAGTGGCTGCTGAACCCATCATCTGGTTCATTGCCTCACTAATTGCACTTAAGTGCAGTTCTCCAAGCTCTCCATCTGTATTTAATCCGTCTCCACCCATCATAAGATCCGTGATTACTTTTACATCCTTTTCCTTTAATACAAGGATGTTGCTTCCATCAAGTCCCATTGTATATGCAATGCGGATAAATACACAAGGACGTTCATAACTTTGTACGATATCATCCCATGTGGCAAAGGAAACAACCGGTGTAGAAATCTCCACCTTATGATTTACAAGGGAAAACAACGTTGTTGCTGCAGTTCCCATGCTGATATTCGCGATCTCACCAATCGCATCTTTTTGTTCCTCTGAAAGCGTCTCTTCCGCAGATGCGGTCTGATTCTTTCCCGGATCATTTAATAAAGCATTAATCTCTTCCTGAGACAGTACTCCATCCATATTTTATTGCTCCTCTCTGATTACCGAAGTAATTCTAACGGCATTTTTGTCTCCATACGCTCCTGGCAAAGCTGTAAATTTGCGGATATTTCCCACATAAATATCAAGCTCATCTTCCACTTTCCGATCAAGCCGGATAATATCCCCAAGCTGAAGCCCTGCAAAATCGCTAACCGATATAATGCTAGTACCAAGTACTGCCTTCACCGGCACTTCTGCCTTTTTAATCAGTACTTCAATAGACTCCGCATAATCTGTCTCATCATGTCTTGTCATATTTGAGAACCAGTATTTGGTATTCAGCTTATCCATAACTTCTTCTAACGTAATATATGGAAGACAGACATTCATGAGTCCTTCTACATCACCGATTTTCAAATTAATCGTCACAATTGCGATCATTTCACTCGGCGAAATAATCTGTGCATACTGGGAATTTGTTTCAATCCGCTCCAAATGTGGCTGAACATCCACAACATTTGCCCAGGGTTCCTTTAAAAGATTTACGCAGACAACAAAAATGCGTTCTATGATTAAAAGCTCTATCTCAGAGAAATCCCTTGTCTTGTCAATCGGATCTCCACGGCCTCCTAACATACGGTCAACCATAGCATACCCGAGATTTGCAGCAAGCTCCAGCACAATATTGCCTGCAAGCGGTGCAAAATCAACAATGCCAAGTAATACCGGATTCGAAAGTGCATTTGAAAATTCCGAATACGTAACTGCCTCTGCATTCATCACTTCAACCTGTACATTTTTTCTTAAATATACTGGAAGATTGGTTGAAAGCAGTCTTCCATAATGTTCAAATATAATTTCAAGTGTTCTTAAATGTTCTTTTGAAAATTTAGAAGGACGGGCAAAATCATATTCCTTAACCGGTTTCTCTGAATTCTCTTTTATTTCGTCTGCATCCAGTTCGCCACTACTTAACGCCTGTAGCAAGCTGTCAATCTCATTTTGAGATAAAACATCACCCATGACCCTCTCACCACCTGTTGCTTTCTTTCGACTGTATCATTGTCATATTTTTTACTCCGTTGTTACGCTGGAGAAATTGACACCAACAATAAAATCTGATCCAAACATATTCTGAAGATCCTTTAAGATCTGATCCTGAACAGCACTGACATCCTTATTGAAGTCATCAATTGTATAAGAGCGGATCACCTGATTGATGTCGTTTTCAATAATCGACTCTTTTGCAGTAAGTCCCGCTGCGCTGTCTGCACCATATTTCTTGTAGGAATCACTTTTTGTATTCATAAGAAGGGTAACTGAAAGAACCGCATAGTGAGATTTGCCGTCTGCTCCCTGTGCAAGATTCATGGTCATTGTCTCCCCACCATTCACCTTAAACTCTTCTGTCTGGTCAATTGGAACTGAAAGCGTACTGCTTCCGGCTCCACTATTAACATCCAGATCAATGGCAGCACAGACTGCATCAATCATTTTATTTGCCTTTTTTGTCTCTGGAAGTACGGTAAAGATCAATAATGCTGTCAAAACGAAGTTTGCAAACACCAGTGCCAGAATAATTACTGAAATCAAATTTTTCTTCATATCTTTTTCCTCTTGTTTAATTAAAATCTGAATTATAAGAATTGTAAATCTTAATTACGACTCTTCTGTTTAATGCTCTTCCCTCAGCTGTCGAATTATCTGCAATCGGAAGATAATCTCCACGCCCGGACGATTTGATATGGGAAGGCTCAATCTCGGTTGTTCCTCTGATGTAATCTGCAACATTCAGGGCACGGTACATCGAAAGCACATCATTGCTTGGATATTTGCTGTTATGAATCGGCACATTGTCCGTATGTCCTTCGATATCAATCAGATTGTCTCCGTACTTTGTAAGGATCTTTCCAAGTTTATCCAATAAAGGCTGTGCCTGGTTCATAACCTCCGCCTGTCCCGTTTCAAACAGAATTGCACCACTTAGGTTAAGCTGGACATATTCCGAATTAAAATCAACATCCACCAGATCCGTAATTCCAGCCTGGTCAACTGCATCCTGTACATCTGATGCCATCTGTTCCGATTCCTTCAGTTCTTCTTCCTGGTATTGCTCATACACAGAGTTCGTTCCATTTTTGGAATCTTCATCATTTGGATCTTCTGTCTTGGAATTTGCGATCTCACTGTAATAGGAATCCAGAAACTCAAGCTGTCGCACTCCAGCTGAAACCATCTGTCCTTCCCCGATGCTCGCACCTCCATTCGGAAGAATGCTTACCGTCGATTGAAAGGACGCTATCACCTGCTGGAATTTTTCAGCATCCACCGTAGACATTGAGAACAGCAGTACGAAAAAGCAGAGGAGCAGATTCATAAGATCCGAAAATGTTGACATCCATGCCGGAGATCCTTTCGGTGCCTCTTCATTCTTCTTTCTCGCCACTATTCTTCACCTCCACTGCCGTCACTCATGCTTTCCCGTGCGGTCGGAGACAGGAATGATTTCAGTTTTTCTTCAATTACACGCGGGTTCTCGCCTGCCTGTATGGAAAGAAGTCCCTCTATTGTAACTTCCTTCATCATAACCTCCCGCGCATTGTTATCCTTTAATTTATTTGCAATTGGTCCACATAACCAGTTTGCAATCAAAGAACCATATAATGTTGTGATCAATGCCGTAGCCATACTAGGTCCAATCGAAGATGCATCAGACATATCATTTAACATGTTAACCAGACCAATCAGTGTACCGATCATTCCCCATGCTGGTCCCATTTCTCCCCATTTTTCCCAGAAACTGATTGTTTTCTTATGCCGATCCTCCACACAGGTAAGGTCTGTTTCCAGAATACCTCTGACGAGATCCGGATCCGTTCCATCCACAACAAGCATAATTCCTTTTTTTAAAAATTCATCCTCGATTCCACTTGCTGCTTCTTCGAGGGCTAAAAGGCCTTCTTTACGGGCAATATTCGAAAGATCAATGATCGAGTGAATCACCTGTCCCGGATCTAAAACCTTTTCCTGAAAAGCAAGCTTAATAGACTGAAGACCACCCGTAAAGTCGGCAATCTTTCCCGCTGTCAGTACCGCTGAAAGCGAACCTCCGAACGTGATAAAGAAGGAAGGTACGTCCAAAAAGTTTCCAATTGTATTAATACCTCCACTGGTCATGATTCCAAGAATTACCATTACAACACCGACGATAATTCCTACAAGAGATGCTATATCCAACTTCCACACCATCCATTTTCTTAGATTTGGCACATTTGACACATTTTGTCATAATATGTCTTCCATAATTCTACTAAATTTTTGGGGAATTGTCTATGTTTTTTGACAATTCCCGCACAATAATTTTTACTTATTTATTTTTATTAGCGTTTCAGATTGATCAACTCCTCAAGCAGCGTATCTGAGGTTGTAATAACCCTTGAATTTGCCTGGAATCCACGCTGGGTAATAATCATATCTGTAAACTGTGATGACAAATCTACGTTTGACATTTCAAGCTCACCTGTGGAAATTGCACTTCCGTCCGAATCAATTGCAACACCAATTCCATCGAATTCACCAGAGTTTAAGGTTGTCTGATAGCAGTTATCTCCCACCTTTTCCAAACCGGAAGCATTCGAAAAACGTGCTGCTGCGATCTGTCCAAGTGTCTCTGTGTTACCATTATCATAAGAACCATGGATCACGCCGCTTGTATCTACCGTAATTCCGGTTAATGCACCAAGCTTCTTTCCTGTTCCACTTCCATCGGCTGCATCGCCCTTATTCATCTTAAGAGTTGATGTTCCGCCATTATTAGAGTTGATTGCCTTCGAGAAATCCACTTCAATATTGCTGAAATTTTCTCCAAAAACATCTGCAAGATTCAGATTCTGGGCTTTTATGTTATTTCCATCTGCATCCTGTCCACCAATCGAAATAAATTTTCCGGAATCGGTATCAAACACCATTTCAAATCCTTCGATTCCATCTGCTGCTCCAAACAAATCAGCCAGCTGCTCATTTTTCGTTTTATCATCTGCTGAAAGAATCGATTTGCTGTCACCGTCGATTACGTCCGAAAGTGTTACCATAAAATGACCTTCGATTGCGTTGCCGGCAGCATCTTTTGCAGGTTTTACTGCAAATTTTGCAGCATAAGAATATCCAAGGTTGTCATAAATATTCAAGTTCATCATATAACCTTTATCGGATTTCACATCAGAATCATTCTTATCGAGAATACCAGAAATATAAGATTTCGATGTTGCTTCTGCATCAGATGTCTGATTATCCGTAGACATAACCTGAAGTGGTGATACGGTATCTTTTCTGACTTCTCCGGTATTTGGATCCACCTGCCATCCCATTAATGTATATCCAGTAGAACTCATACAAAGATAACCATTTCCATCCACATAAAAAGAACCCGCTCTTGTAAACATCGTATTCGTTCCATCACTTACAATAAAGAAGTTTGTTGACTGGCTGTCCGTAAGTTTTAAATCAAACGGATTCCCTGTCGTCTCTGCTGCACCCGCAGAAGTAATATTGATCGAGGTAGAACCTGTTGTTACACCAAGTCCAATCTGTTTTGCATTGACACCACCGGTTCCCATTGCCATATTTCCCGCCGATGCGTTCGATGTTGTCTGATACATAATTTCACTGAAAGTTACAGAGGACGATTTAAAAGCCTCTGTATTTACGTTTGCGATATTGTTACCAATAACGTCCATTCTTGTCTGATGTGTCTTCAGTCCCGACACAGCAGAATAAAGTGATCTCATCATAATTTTATCCTCCTTAAGAGGTGCCTTTTGTTCCATCTGGCATTCAGGAACAAATAGCTTCCGTCTCCGGTCCAGCTACGCAATAACGGCACCATCTATATTTGTAAAAATATTGCTGTCGGATTCTTCCTGATCAATCGCTGTTACAACCGTCTTTTTCGGTATATTTACGATAAATGCCAAAGAATCCACTAAAACTAAAGACTCGTTAATTCCTTTTTCACTTGCCTTTGTAACACCATTTTCCAAGCGCTGGCTCTGCTCATCGGTCAGATTGATTTTCCGGTCGGAAAGCCGCATTGCTGCATGCTTTGAAAATTTTAATCCTGTATCTTTTTTTAGCTTTGCATCCTGCGCTGCTTTCAGCACCTCATCAAAGGAAAGCTCTGTCTGTGTCTTTTTTTTCTCGGTGCCATTTAGATACTCTGCTGCAACCTGCTGGATGGAAGTGAACTGATTTTGAATCTGATTCATATTTCCCTCCCCTTCCTTTATGCGGTCGTTGTGCCATCTTTTTTGTCCGAATCGGTACTATCTGTATCACCCGAACTATTCTTTGTAATTTCCTGTAATCTTGTCTCAAGATCCGTAAGCGTCTTTAAATCCGACGCATCCACATACTGCTTCTGATAATCTGTCATATCATCATAGATCTTACGCACGGATTCGATCATCGACTTGGAATTTGCGGTAACATGTTCCAGCTCTGGAAGCTCTGCCACCATTTTTGTAAATGTTTTTGCGAGCGCAAGTGCTTCGTAATAATCTGAATCTGCTACTGTATCAAGATCCTCAAGCGGATACAGACTATTGTTTACTGACAGATAAACTTTACTGTTCTGATACATAACATAATCAACACGACCATCCACATAGCTTGTTGCACCGGTTGCCGAATTTGTTGTTTTTAAGATTACCTGTTTGCCAACAAGTGAATTTGCCATTGAGCTCTGCTCCGTATTCTCCATCGAAAGCGTTGCCTCAAGCTGGGAAAAGGTTGCAAGCTGTGCCACATAGTCCGTATTGCTTGTCGGCTCTAATGGATCCTGATACTGCATTTCCGCACACAAAAGCTGCAAAAATTCATCATATCCAAGGTTTGATCCCTTTGCCTCAGTCGTTTTCTTACTCGAATCTGTGTAATCATATTCCAGTTTTCCATCTTTTACTGCTGCTGTAATTGCCATATTCTTTCATCTCCTCTCTTTTATGCAGTAAGGTCAACAGAATTTCCGTTATCCCTTCTGATCTGTGCGGTG
>CAKRLN010000093.1 GCA_934359535.1 uncultured Lachnospiraceae bacterium | reverse complement strand
CGCATCCTCCCCATAAGGGTCCCAGTTTGATAAAATATTAAACCACGCATAAAGTGCCGGAATAATGGCCAGTCCCATAATAATAACGATTGCCACAACATTCGAGCTCAAGCGTTTCAGATCTGAGAGAAACACCAAACCGATTTTTTTCATTCTTTTTTCCCTCCTGTCTAATCAAACCGTTCCATAACTTCGTTTACCTTATTTTCCACCGGCTCCGGAAGATCAATCAGTGTCTCAATTGCTGCGTCATCACCACTGCCTTTGATCTCATGCATCTTCTCCTGTAAATTATAATCAATATATTCCACATAAATCAGATAAACTGCGATCACAAATAAGCTTACAATCCAGAGCACAAGAAAAATGACCTTTGAGCTTCCGGTTGCAAACATGAGAAACAGAAAAATTGCAGGAATAATATAGATGCAGCGCAATCCGTTTTTGATACGCTTCTGGTTCTGCGCATGGATCTTATCCTCATAATCCATAACCATGTCATACATCTTTTTTAACTGTGCCTCATCGATCGTTTTCTTTTTACTTTCTTCTTTCTTCATTCCACTCTCCTACAGCATTTTGGTGTCTTCCATACGTTTTTCAATGTAATGGTTGACCTTGATAAACGGAATACGGATCACAAGTCCGACCAAAAGACCTGCTGCTGCAAAACACATAAGCTGAAGCAGACAAAGCGAATACGTATTCTGATACATTCCTCCGATGCATTCCCTCATCGCATTGATCGCATATGGGAATGGGAAGAAAATGTAAACTGCTTTAAAGAACGTTGGCAGTGCTTCAATTGGATAGGTTCCGCCGCTTCCTGCAATCTGGATTACCATAACGACAACGGCAAGTGCTTTTCCGATATCGCCAAATGCAATCGTAAGCGCAAAGATCAGCATGGAAAAAGCAAACGATGCCACTGCGGATGCCGCCCAGAATTCAACTGGATGCAGACACTGGATCTTAAGCAGGTACAGATCACCGAGCACGATAATCAGCGTCTGGATCTGGGAAAGCACGAAAAACAAAAGATAGCGTCCCAAAAACAGCTCATGTGGCTTCGGATTTATAAGCCCGCTCTTATCTGCGTGTACCTTAAACAGAGAAACAAGAAGCGTCACGCCAACCCAGATCGCCAGCGTAGTGTAAAATGGTGCAACACCGGAGCCATAGTTTTTGATCTCATAAATATAATGATCCTCTACCTCAACCGGCTGAGAGAAAAATTCGCTGTAAGTGTCCGGATCTCCCGCTAAAAGCTGCATTAAAATCTCCATCTGCTCGCTTTTTGATGCTCCGTCAAGCCGGTCTAGCACATCCTGAAGCTTGCCGCTTGTATTGTTTAACACACCCTGAAGCTGTCCCATGCTTGTATTTAGCGTTCCAAGTGTTGTATCCACACCATCGAAGATGTTTTTCATACCATCCATGGTGCCGCTTAAGTTATTTAAAAGACTCTCCACATTCGTTAAGGTATCTGACATGTTGCTTACCATATCGTTGACCTGCGGAACCACACGGTTCTGATAGAGATTTTTTACCTGGTTCACCGTATCCGCATATGCAGACAGGGAGCTTTTTACGTTCTCCACCCCCTTATCGACACCGTCTGATACGGAACCTGCAAGATCCTTTTCTACAGCATCCTCTGCCTCTTTTTTGATTTCTTCGATTTTATCTTTAATGCTTGAAATCTCGGTATCCAACGCTTCGTGATTCGAATCCTGGCTAAAATCCGGGTCTAGCGTCAGATCCGGCAGTGTCGTATTTGTCTGATTCTGTTTTGTCTTATCTAACCCCTCCTGAAGACCAGAAAGCTCCTTTAAAAGCGCCTTTGCATTCTCCGCAATATTCTTCATATCAGAAGTCAGTGTTCCCGCATTGTCGTTTAACTTTGCCTGGCTGATTTCATCAGAGATCGTACCAAGAGAGCTTTCAATCTGGCTCATGGAATTGTTAATGTTTGTGCTAAACGTCTCAAAGGATGCCTGTGTGGAAATTAATCCATTTTTGCCTTCCTCTAACTTCTTCACGCCATCCCCGATTAAATCCTGTCCGTCTGAGACAGTCTGCTTTGCATCGCCCGTTGCCCCGCTGATTGCTGTATTTCCCGCAATAAAGGAATCAATCATGCTGCTGTAGCTTTTGATGTTCTCATTGACTGCTGACAGCTTATCGATCATCGTCTGAACGGCATCATCGCTTGAAAGCTCCTCTGAAAGACCGTTTGTTGTCTGAAAAACAGTCTCTGCCACAGCCTTAATGAACTGCTCATTGATGCTTGCCTGAAGCGTTGACACAGCGGTATCGGTAATCTTGCTTGCTACGGCATTTTTCTTCTGGTTCTCATAATAGGTAATCTTTGGATTCGTAAAATTATCTGCCGGAGCATTGTACATGCTGTATGTAAAATCCTCATCGATCACAACCGCTGCATAATACTCGCCCGAATAGACACCGTCTAACGCTTCCTTCTCGGTATCGACAAAGCTCCAGCCGATGCTCGTCTGCTCCTTTAAATTATCCATAATATTCTGCCCCATATTGAGCGTTTCGCCGTCATCCTTTGTTAAGCCTTCATCAAGGCTTGCTACGGCAATCCGGATATTTCCGGTATTTGCATACGGATCCCAGTTGGCATAGATGTTAAACCACGCATAAAGTGCCGGCAGCGCACACAGACCAACTGCAATCACCAGTGCAAAGAAATTCGTGAGCAGACCTTTGACATCTGCCCCAAAAATTCGAAAAATATTCTTCATTTCACACTCCTGATATCCATTCCAAACAATTGTCATCCTGCATTTTCTGGAAAAAATGCATTCCATATTATAACATCCGGGAAACGAAAAGAAAACCCCGGCACTGTTTACAATTTTTCAAATTTGTAGCTGGAATCCTCTTTTTGGAAAAATTCCTCGATCTCCCCAATAAAATAAAGTGAGCCGAACAGAACCGTTCTTCCGGTGTTCTTCTTCCAATATGTAAGTGCTTCAAAAACACTCCCTGCACACACCGCAGGAATGCCTTTTTTTTCTATAAATGCTGCAAGCTTTTGTCCCTGGAGTGCGCGGCTGCTCTCCGGTGTCACCGTCACGAAATCCACAGCAAGCGGAAGCAGCTCCTCCACCATATTCTCATAATCCTTATCGGCAAGCACGCCCATGATAAAATGGAATTTTTCCCCTGGATAAAGATAACGGAGGCTTTCGGAAAGTGCCAAAACGCCGTGTCCGTTGTGTGCTCCATCGACAAGAAGAAACGGCTCCTCCGATAGAATTTCCATTCTGCCCGGCCACCTTGCTTCCCGGATTCCTTCTGCAATATACTGCTCTCTCCCCGGCATATCACAAAGAAGTGCTTCTGCCGCTTTTTTGGCTGCTGCTGCATTTTCCCACTGATGAACACCGAGAAGCTTCATCGGATAGCGGGAAGCCTCTTTCACATCCTCATCAGTCAGCATCGTATGCGCGTTCCCTGCTGCCGCGTCGAGCAGCACTTTTTTTGCCTCCGGCTCCTGCCGTTCAAGCACTACATAAGAGCCAGGCTTTATGATTCCTGCTTTTTCTGTTGCAATCGCAGATAATGTGTTACCAAGGATTGCCATATGGTCAAAGCCAATTTTTGTAATAATAGAGACGAGCGGTACCCCAAGTGCATTGGTCGAATCGAGCCTTCCCCCAAGCCCGGTTTCCATAACTGCAATCTCACAGCCCTGCTCCTTAAAATATAACACTGCCATCACAAGACAATAGTCAAACATTGTAGGCTGGACACTAAAATCCATGGAAAGCAGTTTATTTCCAAGCCTTGTTACCGCTTCCTTTGGTATCATCTGCCCATCCACCATGATCCGCTCCCTGAAATCAACAAGATGCGGGGATGTAAATGTTCCTGTTTTTTTCCCTGCTTTTCTTAAAATACTGCTTAAAAACGCAGACACTGATCCCTTTCCATTCGTTCCTGCGATATGGACAAAGGGAAGCCCTCTCTGCGACTCTTCCAGCGCATCGAGCATAGCGCTGCTGACTTCTGCACCCGGAAGATTTCCAAACCTTCTCGCATTCTCAATTTTATCCAAAACCTCTTCATAACTGTAATCTGTCATCTTTTTTCCTCGATATCATAAATTTCAAAAAAGATTAAAGTGTCAAATTTCAAATAGGCAATTGCGAAACTCTCCAAAATTTACTACTACATGAGTTTCGCGATCACTTATGTATGTAAATCTCAAAAAAGGAAGGAACACGCTGTCCCTTCCCTCCTAATTATACGTAAATTTCTGCTGTTTACAAGGTGTCGCCGCCACATAAGCTGTTTTATACCGCAAGGATGATCCCGCCATCGTTTGCATACATGCTTGATACCCCGGCAGTATCGACTACAATGATCTTTTTAAATCTGGCAAGCTTTTCGATCTGCTCCTTGACAAACTGGGCCCGCTCCGGGCAGTTGCAATGCGCGATTGCAAGCACACGCTTCTCTGCGTTGGTTGTCACGGAAACTGCATCCTGCACCATCTGAACCAGTGCCTTTTTCATGCCGCGTGCCTGGCCAAGCTGCTGGATCGTGCCTTCCTTGGTAGACCCCATCACCGGCTTGATGTTTAGCGTATTGGCAATCAGTGCCTTGATACTGCTTAACCGTCCTGCCTTGCGCAATGTCTCAAGTGTCTCTAACACGAAAAATGTATTCATCGATGCAATGTACTCCTCCACGCTTGCAACAACCTCGTCAAACGCCATCCCTGCTTCTTCACATTCCTGTACCTTCAGTCCAATGATCGTCTCCCCGATCGATGCGGATTTGGAGTTGAACACATGAATGTTCTTTTTCGTATCATGCTCGTCATTGTACAGATTCGCTGCAAGGACAGCACTGTTATAAGATCCGCTTAACTGCGAGGACAATGTAACGACATAGATGTTCTCTGCCTCTCCCTCAAAAGCAGCCATATAGCGTTCCGGGGAAGGACATGCGGATTTTGGTCCTTTGGCGCTTTCTTTGACTCTTCTTAAGAAGTCCTTCTGGTCAAAGTGCTCATCATCGCAGATGATATATCCATCTACCTCCAGCTCCAATGGTACATTGGAAAAATGTCCCTCTGCCTTCAGCTCCTCTGATAATTCTCCACAGCTGTCAATTACGATCTTATACATACCTGTCATTTCCTTTCCAAATTTCCTTTAACGATGTATTTGCAAAACTCGTCCAGCTTCTCAATACATGCTGCATTTCCTTTCTATGGGTTTCACAAATGCCTGTTTTCTTTAAAGTTTCGTTTATGATTTCAAATGTTATTTTTTACTTGCACATGTAGTTTTTATTACTATGTAATAGTAACATGAAAACTTTATTTTGAAAAGGGTATTTTCTGTTTTTTCTATATTAAAGCTCAAAAAACGCACAAACTGCATCTTTTAAGGAATCGATGTCCGCTGCTCCCATCAGCTCTCTTGCGGAATGCATTGCAAGAAGCGGGATTCCGATGTCTACTGTTTTTACCGGGAAAAGCGTAGATGCAACGGAACCAAGTGTCCCGCCTCCGCGGATGTCGGAACGATTGACAAACCGCTGGTATGGAATATTTCTGCTGTCACAGATCTGACAGAGGATTGCCACTGCCTCCGCATCCGTTGCATACGACTGGGAGCACGCCTCCTTGATGCAAAAGCCCTTTCCAAGCACTGGATGATTGGTAATATCCATCTTCGCCTGCTTGTTTGGATGAAGCCCGTGTGCCACATCAACGGATAACAGCATTGCCTGATACATTGCACGCTCCACGGCCTCCTCATCTGCCCCCAGGCATTTTAAAATGCGCCGTGCCATGTCATGAAGCAGAATAGAAGCTGCGCCCTGCTTACTTGTATTTCCGATCTCCTCATGGTCAAAGAGTGCGATCAGATTTATCCCTTCCTTCCGTTCTGCATCACTGATTGCAGATACCAGTGCAGATACCGATGTCTGGTTATCAAGTCTCGGACTGGAAAGAAGCGTATCGTTTGCCCCGATATAGCATGGCTCTTCCATGCAGTACAGGCTTAATTCAAAATCCAGGATATCCTTCTTGTCAGCATGAAGCTCCTTTGCCAGATACCCAAGAAAATAACCGGTCTCCTTCTGTTCCTTTGGAATCATATCAAGCACCGGCATTAAGTCGGTCTGACGATTTAGCTCTACACCGGAATTCACATCGCGGTTCATATGGATTGCAAGGTTCGGAATTGTAAGAAGCGGCTTCTTTGAGCGGTAAAAGACAATCTTCGGTGCAAATACATCCTCACTCCGCAGCACAACCCTTCCTGCAATGCCAAGCGGACGGTCCAGCCACGTATTTAAAATCGGTCCTCCGTATACCTCCACATTAACCTGCGCATAGGCATCTGTTTGAAAATCTGCATTCGGCTTAATCCGAAGACATGGATAGTCCGTATGAGCTGCCGCCATGCGAAACATCTGTGTACTGTCATACTGCTCTCCCACCGTAAACGCAAACAGCGCCGTATCATGGTGGTTCATTACATAGCGTTTCCCTTTTTCAAGCTTCCATGCATCGGCATAGGAAAGCTCTATAAAACCAGCTTCCTTTAATCTTCTAAGGCTCTCTTTGACACAGCCAAACGGAGTAACTCCGCATTTTAACATTTCAATTAATTTTTCCTGTTCATTCATATTGGTATCTTCCTTTTAGATTTGTAATCATATGCAAAGCCTTTTTTCGGTGCTCTAGAGCGGGGAGAAGAATGGAAATCTTCGAAGACACGCTCTCGCTACGTGTCGCTGGCAACGGTACATAAGGCACTAAAATACAGTGCCTAAGTACCGGCCGCTCCCCAGTGTCTTCTTAATCTTTTCATTCTTCTCCCCGCTCCACTTTACCTTTTCACGTGGCTTTCCAATCTGATTTATTATATCTCAAAATCCTTTCGGAATCTACTATGTATCCCATTTAAAATATGGTAGAATAGAACAGACCCCATAATTAAGGGAACAGGGAGGACTCAATGCTTGCACTAAAATTAACAGATATTAAGGCTTTTATGAATAAACTGCTGCGCAGCGAAATATTTGACCACTTTCTTTTACAGGAGGCTGTAATCCACACGGGTGCTTCGTTTGTGATCGATGGTCATATCAACAAAGATTTCTATACCGAAGAAGAGATGGAATCGCTTGGGATCAAGGATTTCCCGGCCCTTCCCTTTTCCATGCTTCGTCCGAACTGTTTTGATCTGATCAAGGGCAAACGGACTCCGTCCTCATTCCAGTTTATCTTTTTGCTTTCCCCTGATAACCTGACACGGACACTTGCGGCAATTTCAAGCAGCTACACGGCAAATGACATTGCCGGCATGTATTTAAATCTGAAATACCAGAACCAGACTCTCACTTTGACAACTGGTGTATCCTATACGATTTTCTCAATGGATAAGAGTCTGGAACAGGAATGGGATAAGTTTGTACGGCGGTTTCTGCTCCAGCATGAAATTGAATTTGAGGAGGCGGTATCATGATCTTTCTTTTGCTTTGCGCAGCGCTGTTTCTGTTTGACTTTTTTCTGAAGGAATGGATTGATAAAAAATACCCGCTTGGGGAGATACATCCGCTCCTGCATGGACACATGATGTTAGAGAAATTTTATAATCCGGGTGCTGCACTCGGCTTTTTGAAGGAGCATCCAAAGCAGATGAAATGGCTGCACCGTTTTATCATGCTTCTTCCCTGTACTGCACTGCTTTTTCTTCTTTTCCGCGGAAAAAAAGAAGAACGCCTTGCGGCATATGGCTTATCCCTTCTGACTGCCGGAGGACTCTCAAACCTTGTTGACCGGGAGCGGAAAGGACACGTTGTTGATTATTTCTGGTTTCCACGGAAAAAGAGAAAACGCAGGATCATCTATAATATATCGGATTTCTTCGTATTTCTCGGTGCCTTTTTAACAGCACTCGGTTCACTCAGAAAATAAAAAGACGCAAAAAAGAGACAATCGGTTATCTGTCCTGACATGATAACGATTGTCTCTTTTTTAATCATTTTGAATCCAATATCTTATTCAATTGCTATGATAACGAATGAAAAAGGTACCTAGAAACCTACTGATTAGTCCGGCTGTGATTAGCCAATCACTTTAACACCAGTTGCCTGAGGACCCTTAGCGC
>CAKRLN010000092.1 GCA_934359535.1 uncultured Lachnospiraceae bacterium | reverse complement strand
GTATATGGATGAGACCGGCGAGAAGCTGTTCCCACATATTTTTGGAACAGACAGCCTTGGCCGTGACTACTTTATCCGTGTCATCTACGGAACAAGAGTCAGCCTTTCCATCGGTGTTGTTGCCTCCATTATGGTTCTTCTGATCGGTATGGTATATGGTGCTGTTGCTGGTTACTTTGGAGGCAAGGTTGACCTGATCATGATGCGTATTGTAGATATTATTTATTCTCTGCCAGATATGCTTCTTATCATTCTGATCTCTGTCGTATTAGATGGTGTATTAGGTGGTGCACTTGCAGGAACCGTATTAAGTAAGCTTGGTACAAACATGATTTCCATGTTTATCGTATTTGCCCTGTTATACTGGGTTGGTATGGCAAGACTGATCCGTGGACAGGTGCTTTCCATTAAAAATAATGAATATGTGCTTGCAGCAAAATGTATCGGTACACCGAACCGTGTCATCCTTATGAAACACATCCTGCCGAACTGTCTGTCTGTTATTATCATTACAACAGCTCTGCAGATTCCAAGTGCCATCTTTACCGAGAGCTACTTAAGCTTCCTTGGACTTGGTGTAAGTGCTCCTATGGCATCCCTTGGTTCCCTTGCAAATAATGCAAGAGCCGGAATGCAGTCCTATCCTTCCAAACTGGTTATTCCAGCGGTTGCAATCTGTCTGATCGTATTGGCATTAAACCTTCTCGGCGACGGACTGCGTGATGCATTTGATTCCAAACTGAAGTAAGGAGATACGAGATGAGCGAGAGTAAATATATTTTAGAGTTAAAAGACCTTCACACAAGCTTCTTCACAGATGCCGGAGAAGTCTGTGCCGTGAATGGTATTTCATTTAAATTAGAGCCAGGAAAAACACTTGGTATCGTAGGAGAATCCGGTTCCGGTAAATCAGTAACAGCATACTCCATCATGCAGATTCTTGCCGAGACCGGTAGGATTACAAGTGGGGAAGTATTATATAAGGGCGAGGATATTACAAAGTGGAACTCCAAGCAGATGCAGAAGTTCCGCGGTGCAAAATGTTCGATCATTTTCCAGGATCCGATGACAAGCTTAAACCCAGTATTTACCGTTGGCTATCAGCTGATGGAGGCAATCTTACTCCACACTGGAAAGAATAAAGAAGAGGCGAAGGCGCGTGCAGTTGAGATGCTGACACTTGTAGGTGTAAACGAGCCGGAAAGCCGTCTGAAGCAGTATCCACATGAGCTGTCCGGTGGTATGAGACAGCGTGTTATGATCGCAATGGCACTTGCATGTGAGCCGGATATTCTGATCGCGGATGAGCCGACTACGGCACTGGATGTAACAATTCAGGCACAGATTCTTGAGCTGATGCAGGATCTGCAGAAAAAGCTCGGAATGGCAATTATCATGGTTACACATGACCTTGGAGTTATCGCAAGCATGTGTGACGAGATCATGGTTATGTATGGCGGACGCGTCTGCGAAAGAGGAACGGCAGATGATATTTTCTATCGTCCTGCACATGAATATACCAAGGGCCTGTTACGTTCCATTCCAAAGGCAGGCAACATGAAGGAGCGGCTTGTTCCAATCGGTGGAACTCCGATCAATCTTTTAAATATGCCGAAGGGATGTGCTTTCTGCCCGAGATGCGAGGCTGCAATGAAGATCTGTCTGACAGACAAGCCGGAAGAATACCGCATTTCTGACACCCATCTGGCTTCATGCTGGATGAACATTAAGGATCTGTATGAAGCACAGGAGGAAGCAAAGCATGAGTAACGAGAATTCAAAGAATGAATACCTGTTGAAGGTGGAACATTTAAAACAGTATTTTCCGGTACGTCAGGGATTTAAAACGATTCCGTTAAAAGCAGTGGATGACATTTCCTTTGCAATCAAACCGGGTGAGACACTTGGTCTTGTTGGAGAATCCGGCTGTGGTAAGACAACCGTTGGACGTACCCTGCTTCGTCTGTATCAGCCAACCTCCGGAAGAATTGAATTTGACGGAAAGGTTCTCTATGACAGCGGAGAACAGTATGATGAGAATGGAAAGGTGATCGTGGATGCCTCCGGTAAGCCGATCATTCAGAATAAAGTTGATGTGGACATGCATCCATACCGCAAGGAGATGCAGATGGTATTTCAGGATCCATATTCTTCCCTGAATCCAAGAATGACCGTTGAGGACATTATCGGAGAGCCTCTCGATGTTCACAAATTATATGCAAATAAAGCAGAGAGACGAGAGAAAATCCTAAGCCTTATGGAGATGGTTGGATTAAATGCAGAGCATGCAGCAAGATATGCACATGAGTTCTCTGGTGGACAGAGACAGCGTATCGGTATTGCAAGGGCACTTGCTGTAAATCCAAAATTTATCGTCTGTGACGAGCCGGTATCTGCACTGGATGTTTCCATCCAGGCACAGGTTGTCAATATGTTTGAAGAATTACAGGAGAAGTTAGGAGTCGCTTACTTATTTATTGCGCACGACCTTCTTGTTGTACATCATATTTCTGACCGTATTGCGGTTATGTATCTTGGTAAGATGATGGAGATTGCAGATGCAGATGAGTTAAACAGCAATCCGATCCATCCATATACCTTAAGTCTGTTATCCGCAGTTCCGATTCCGGATCCGGAGACAGCAAGAAAGAGCAAGCGAATTGTTCTTGAGGGTGATGTTCCAAGTCCACTTCGTATGCCAACCGGATGTCCGTTCCGCACCCGCTGCAAGTATGCAACGGAGCAGTGTGCAAAGGAGATGCCACCGCTTCGCGACAGAGGAAACGGTCATGCAGTTGCATGCTGGAATAAATAATTTAAATATTTGTTGATGTCATTTACCGCTGCTTTGCAGCGTTGTAAATAAATTTCTTTAGGAGGAAAGATTATATTATGAAAAAGAACATTGTGAAAAAGCTTGTTGCTTCTGCGCTTGTTGCATCAATGGCAGTAAGCATGGCAGCATGTGGATCCAGCAGTGATTCTGGTAAAACATCCGGAACAGAAGCTGGTGAAGCAACAGGAAGTGCAGCACCGGACTGGTCTGAGTATGACAAACTGGTCAGCGATATCCGTACTACAACAGATATGGAGAAGCGTGTTGAAATGATGCATGAGGCAGAGGATATGCTTATGGATACATGGGCAGTTGTTCCTCTTTACTACTACAATGATATTTATCTTCAGAAATCTTCTGTAGATGGAATCTATTGTACAGCAAAAGGTATGAAATACCTTATGTATGCAACAAACTCTGCAAACCCAGGAAAATTATCCTTAAACATCGCAAGTGAGCCAGATTACCTTGATCCAGCATTAAGTACAACCGTTGACGGTGGTATTCTTACTGTAAACTCTTTTGAAGGTCTGGTAAGATACAACGCAGAAGGTAAGATCGAGCCAGCAGTAGCAGAAAGCTACGATGTATCCGATGACGGAACAGAGTACACCTTCCACTTAAAACAGACAAAATGGAGCAATGGAGAGCCTGTAACAGCAAATGATTTCGTTTACAGCTGGAACCGTGTAGCAGATCCTGCAACAGCATCTGACTATTCTTACCTGTTTGATATCGTTGCAAAAAATGATGACGATACTTTAAAGGTAGAGGCTGTTGATGATTATACATTTAAAGTAACTTTAACAACTCCATGTGCATACTTCCTTGATTTATGCGCATTCCCGACCTTCATGCCTGTATATCAGCCAGAGGTTGACGCTGCAAACGCGGATGGAACAACTCCTGGTGCATGGTGTCAGGAAGCAGGCTTTGTATCAAACGGTGCATTTACACTTGATACATGGAATCACAATGAGAATATGACTTATGTAAAGAACCCGAATTACTGGGATGCTGATCATGTAACAATGGATCAGTTAACCTTCATGTTAAGTGCAGATGATACTGCTATTTATGCTGCATACAACAAGGGAGATATTGACTTTGCTGATACAGTTCCAAACGACGAGGTTTCCAACTTAAAGGACAACCCTGAATTCCACGTAATCGACAACCTTGGAACATACTATGTTGGATTTAATGTAAATTCTGACATGTTCGCTGGAAAAACGGTTGAGCAGGCTGCTAAGATGCGTGAAGCAATCAGCTTATTAATCGACCGTAAGTACATTGTAGATACAATCGGACAGACAGATCAGGTTCTTGCGGATTCCTTCGTACCAGTTGGTATGTCTGATGGCAATGGCGGAGAATTCAAGAACAAATCTTACTACGATGCTGAGACAACAGGTGCTGGAAATGTGGAAGAAGCAAAATCCTTATTAGAGGAAGCTGGATACACATTTACAGATAATGGTGGAACATACTCAATCAGCCCGGCATTGAGCTTTGAGTATTTAACAAATGATGGAACTGCACACGTAGCAATCGCAGAGGCAATTCAGTCTGACCTTGCTATGCTCGGTATTGAAATGACAATCAAACAGGAAGACTGGAACGTATTCATCAATGACCGTAAATCTGGAAGCTTCTCCGGAATGTGCCGTGAAGGCTGGTTAGCAGATTACGATGATCCAATCAACATGCTTGAGATCTTCACATCTGATTCCGGAAACAACGATATGCAGTTAGGAAAATAATTTCATAATTGCAGCAGGGAGTCCTCTTTTTGGAGGGCTCCTTTTTCGTACCATATAGTTACAGTTCACACGCGCCATTCGCAAAACGCACGTTCCGTGCTTTTCCGCTGCTACGCAGCTATTTTTGCTCATAAAAAGGCGCTCCCTTCGTCAAACCATAGAAGTCAGCCTCCTTATGCAAGCATAAAGGCTGCTTCTATGATTGACGAGTGAACTGTAACACCATATATATAGGTAGAACTGTAATGATAAAAATAACGTGACACAGATTAGGAAAATGTGGTAAAATATCCTTTGTATGAAAAGTTCAATGTATTGAAGAGGGATGATTTTTCTTGACGGAGCAATTTGATGAACAGCTGAAACAGATAAAAGGAGCCATGCCAGCTGCCGACTGTGATATGTCGGTAGTACGTGCATGGCTTAAATTATACGACCGGGTAAAAAAGCAGACAGAGGAGACGAAGGAAAGCTACAAGGAGGCAAGGAAAAAGCTTGAGGAGATGCAGAGCTTTGTTTCGAGGATTGAATACGAGGTCATTGAGGATGAATGGGGATGTGAGAGACAGAAGGAGGAGATAGGCTCTCTGACGGAGAAGATGGCAAAGCTTGATGGAACCTTTACCCATGAATTTTTAGTAAGCAGTGACAATCAGGAGTATCTGCTCAGCTATCGTTCGGTTATAGAGCTTTCGAAGACGGACTGTGATAAAATTATTTATCAGAGTGAGGTCGAGAATCTTTCTGCAATGAATCAGGAGATTCTTGAACGTAAGACACCGAATTTCTATCATCTTGGATTTTATGAGACGAACCGTTCCGCAGAGGATTTGTCTGATCTTCCATATTCCGAGAAAATGCGTAAGATTGGAAGTCTGTACGAGGCAGATTTTATCCGGCCGATTGAGAAGCAGTTAGTTCTTCTTATTGAATATGCAGATCGTATGAAACAGGCACAAACCGGACTTGGAAGCCTTTTTAAGAGAAGGAAGAACAGGCTTCCTGATTTTCTTTTCAATGCAGATGGAGAAACGAAAAATGCCAGAGAGAGAGCGGCAGCACTGATAGAACCGCTCAGGGAGGGAGAATGATATGGGAGCACTGATATGGGGAATTATTATTGTTGCATTTGTGATTCAGATGAATAACCGCAAGGCAGAATACAAAAAGAAAAATCAGGCATCAAAGCGTCCGCAGTATGGACAGCCACAGCAGAATACACAGACTTATGCGAAGCCACAGAAGACCGCGCAGACCGATGCGCGTATGTCGCAGGAGGAATTAAAAGCCAGGCTGCAGCAGAAATACGGGAATGTGAATCAGCGTGGGAAAGCCGTAGAAAATAAAACACCGGATATTCTTGTAAAGGCAAATCAGAATGTTAAAAAATATGCCGAGGATGAGCTTCATGAGACACAGTGTGCATCGGAGGAAGTCCATCCACTTATGCATGCGGTGCAGGAGGACAAGCCGGTTCTGCCAAAGTCAAATTCTCTTACGGTAAGTGCACTGGATGAGTCATCACTTATGAAGGATGTAGAAACACTTATGATAACCGGATATCCGGTGAATCTGGAGTTTGAGCGTGATTTCCTTGGGGAAGCCTTGGATATGCTGAATTCCTATATATAAAGGAGACGAGATAGAAGATGGAACGAATACCAAAAAGCGGAGAAATTTACCGCCATTTTAAAAATAAAAAATATCAGATTGTTGGAATTGCAACACATTCTGAGACAAAAGAACCGCTTGTGATCTATCAGGCGCTTTACGGAAGCTTTGGAATGTATGCAAGACCGCTTGCGATGTTTGTAAGTGAAGTGGATCATGTAAAATATCCGAAGGTTACGCAGAAGTACCGGTTCACAAAAATTGAGCTGGATGAAGCGGGAAATGAGCACTGCGTCGAAGAGGCTGATGCATCCGACGGTGAAAGAAGTGTTCCTATGGATCAGGCAGAAGAAAAAGAGGATAAACCGGTGATCCATCATCCGGCAGAGTCTATGATCGGATCGGAAGAGGTGCGTGTGGCACAGAAGCGGGACAGAAGCATGTTTGCGCCAAAAACAACTGAAGCTACGGAAGAATTTTCCGGGGAAGACTGTCCGGATCCAAAGCTTATGGAATATCTGGATGCGGAGACCTTTGATGAGAAATACAATGTCCTTGTATCCATGCAGGACTGCATCACCGATAAGCTTGTCGATGATATTGCAGTCGTTATGGATGTTGTCATTCCGGAGGGGGATCTTATGACACGCTACGATGCATTAAAGACAGCACTCCGCACAAAGCAGCGTTACGAATATTCAAACAGGCTTCGCTAAAGTCTGTATCCGGATCATGACCGGGACAGATCCGGATTTTTGGGGATGATCTATACAGGATTGGTGCTGGTTAATTTCGAGAGATTGCTGTTATGGTATTTGCCGGAATGGGTTACGTCCTCGCCGAACCAGTCCGGTGCCACAAAGGCCTCTGCTGCTTCCACGGAATCAAATTCCACCTCGACAAGAAGAAGCGGGGCAAGTGCACCGCCAAAAACATCAAGCTCTGCGGTCAGTCCACCGGAAAGTGGGATCAGATAACGTTTTTTTTCGATCAGAAGGCCATCGATCTTAGTTACCATATGATCGAAGGCTTCTTTATTTAGAGGAAGATTATATTCCTCGCGGACCATCATACCTTTTCCTTTATAGGTCAGGTAATAATCATCGTTGGATCTGCGGATCCGGACAACCGGATTGGTATTTAAATATCCCTGTGCAATTTTCTGGCACGGATAAGACTCCAGATCATCTGGAATTTTTCTGACTAAAAATTTACGTTCGATTTCCATTTTCGATTCTCCTTTTTTTAATTATTTTATAAGAAACGTTTTCGTCTTCTGCATGACATCGGACAGAATGGCAAGGTTACGCATGGTATCCGGTGTTTCAAGGGAATGGTTGGCATGCTCATATACTTCGATCGGGATGCCGGCATCGTGGCTTGTTTTCATCACTTCGGAAGGGATGCTCCACGGATCGTCGGTGCCAAGGAAGGCGATGCCGTTCTTTGGTGCAAATTCATAGGTCTGTGTCAGTGGTGTATAGAGTACCTGCCGGCATGTGATGCGTTTTTCTGCGGCATAGGAGGATGCAATGACAGTGCCAATGCTCTTGGAAAGAAAGAGGATGTCATCATAGCATGTCCAGTCGACCGAGTCTAATTCCTGCGCAGCCTGTGCAGAAAGCGAGTCAAAGGCTTCTTTCATCTTTTGTTCATCGCCACGGATGTTTCCACCGGAAAAAGTATATGTAAGACAGATCGTCTTCTCGTAGCCAAGCTCTGCGGCAAGCTTTCTGCTGTAATAGAGAAGTGGTTTATCGCAGTGGTAACCAATTCCTGGAAAAATAACTGCAAGTTTTTTCTTTTTATCATCGTCTTTTGGGAGACTGACAGATTCTGTATTCATAGATCGTCCTTTCTGTAAATGCAAACATAATCATAATCATTATGCATGTAAAGTCAGAAAATGTACATAGAAAAATGATAGGATTCGAAAACAGGTGCTCTTTGCGGCTTCTGTTTGTTGTGGAAGGATGCAGGTTACTGTTCAGACGCAAGCTTGACACTTTGCTGTCAAGCTATGCGCCACAGTGTATATGATTGCTAGATTACAGCC
>CAKRLN010000091.1 GCA_934359535.1 uncultured Lachnospiraceae bacterium | reverse complement strand
AGTAAAACATGTGTACAGTGTGTCCTTTGGTGCGGATATTACGACCTGGGGATATCTGAAATATATCACGGAGCATAATTTTTCCGGAGGAATCTCACAGCCTTGCCCGGCGGTTGTCGGCTATGTTGAGAAATACATTCCAGCGCTGATTCCGTATCTCATGCCGGTGCATAGTCCGATGATGTGTATGGCGATTTACATGAAAAAGTATTTAAACATCACAGACGAGATTGCATTTATCAGTCCGTGTATTGCGAAGAAAAAAGAGATCACAGATGAGAACTGTGCGGGATATGTTTCCTATAATGTAACTTTTGAGAAGCTGATGAAGACGATTGGAAGCAAGTACCAGAGCAGTACACCGTATGAGGATGAGTTAGAGTATGGACTTGGTGCGCTTTATCCGATGCCAGGAGGACTGCGTGAGAATGTTGAGCATTTTCTTGGAAAAGAAAAAGTTGTTCGTCAGGTGGAAGGCGAGCGTGAGGCTTATGAATATCTGAGGTCTTATGCAAAGCGGATTAAGGAGCACAAGGAACTTCCGTTTCTGGTTGATGTTTTGAATTGCGCAAAGGGCTGTATTTATGGGACGGCAACCGAGCCGGAGCGGAACACCGATGATGTGATGCTTACACTTGCCAAAATGCGCAGTGAAAAAAAGGAAGGTAATGTGAAAAAGCATTTCTGGGAGCGTGTTGCCAGCAGTCCATGGACAGAAGCGTCTACACCAGAGGAACGTCTGGATGCACTCATGAAACAGTTTTCGGAACTTAGGCTGGAGGATTTCATGCGGAAATACACGAACCGGAAGGTTACGGTAAAGCAGCCCGATGCAAAGACCGAAGCGGCACTCTATGAGGATTTGAATAAGGACACCTATGAGGAGCAGCACAGAGACTGTGAGTCCTGTGGGTATACCTCCTGTCATGATATGATTATGGCAATTTACAACGGAGTCAATGTGCGGGAGAACTGTGTGCATTATGTGCGCAGTGTTGCAGAGGAGGAGACAAAGAAAATCCAGGAGATCCATCAGAAGGAGCAGGAGGATTACGCAAAACATCAGGAGCTGCTTTCGGATATTACGGAACGGTTTGTTACTTTGAGTAACAATATTGATGAACTGAATACGGCAAATGAGACATCGGCAAATGGTGCAACAGAGCTTGCCGAGGGCATTCAGAATATTTCCGCGCTTTTCCAGACACTGAATGAGTCGGTTAATACAATGTCTGAATTTATTGAAGTATACCGTAAGAGCAGTGAAGATATCTCCTCGATTGCAGGACAGACGAATCTGCTGTCCTTAAATGCATCGATCGAAGCGGCGCGCGCGGGAGAGCAGGGACGCGGCTTTGCTGTTGTCGCAGAGGAGATCCGGAATCTGTCGGATTCCACAAAGGAGCTTTTGCAGCAGAATGATGAGCGCGCCGAGGCAATCCTCCCGAAGATTTCTGAGAGTATGGAATGTATCCGTACACTTATTACAGATATGAATGAGATGACGGAGAAGATTGCGGCGATCGCATCAAGCACCGAGGAGATTTCCTCACAGACTTCCTATGTGCGCGATATGACAGGGGCACTGCGGAAGAACGTTGAGCAGTTGTAAGAATATATGAAAAGATGCGAGTTCTTTGGAGTGCGAATAAAATAAAAATATGAAGAATTAATGAAAATATCTGATAGACAAAAGAGCTATCAGGTATTTTTTTTAAGAGCTTTTATAATTGGAGCTAAATCATGTAATTGTTCAATATTCAGAAATTTTAGATCATTTATTATTTGGTTTAATTGTTCTGGATAATTGTTTGGTATATCAAAAAAATCTTTTGGTTCAATTTGGAAATAATCACAGATGTAAAAAAATACTGACATAGATGGCAGCGCTTTACCTGATTCGATATTATTAATATAACCAGCATTTTGCCCAAGAGAAAGACTCATATCTCTAGCAGAAACTCCTTTGTTTAAACGAAGCTGGATTAATCGAGCTATAAATTGTTCATTATACATAAGATACCTCTCACTATTTCTTATTTTATCCTATAAATATGGTAAATATAACGGATTTAATCCGCTGTTTTTGTTGAAATATGTGAATGTGAATGTAAATGATACTATATGAATATATAAAGGAAATAAAACGATACGAATGAGTGGAGGTAAAGTTATGACAGAACAAGATTTAAAAGAATATGTACAACATGTTTATGAGCTTGAAAAAAATATATTAGTTGCGGTCGTTGTAGTGTTTCAGATAATAGGCATGCTCCCAGACATCAAGATTCAGAATTGGATAGAGCAGCATGGAAAGCGGGCAGTCCTGATTGGGAAGTGTAAGGATCTGCAAATCTCCAAGTGCATTGCAGACAAGCCATGCATATCCGGAGCCAAAAACTGAAAGGGCTGCCTCTGTAAACAGCTCTTTGAAGGAGGAAAAGGCGCCATACTGTGCCTGAATGGCGGAAAGCAGCGCGCCGGATGGAACGGATAATTTATAAATTGGTCTTTTCTTATTAGTATATTTCGAAAACCGCGATGAGTTCCGGATGACAAGGAAGGGAACAAATGATATAATGAGCCCAAGAAAAATATTGTTTCTTGGGCTTGACATGTCGAAAGGAATAAATGTCAGCCGAAGGCATCATGTGCGAAAGCACATGATTAATAGAGGAGAAAATTGTGGAAATAGACATTATCGGACTTCTGATTTCATTTTCCTACGCACTCGACTGTGTGGAAAGTGAATTGATTCATGTTACGACAGGACATGCCAAGCGGGTTGCGAACATGAGCATCTGTGTTGCTGAGGAGCTTGGAATAAAAGGAGAGACAATTCAGGATCTTGCAGCCTGTGCGCTGATGCATGACAATGCGCTGACGCAGTATATTGCGGAAGAATACAATAACGAGCCTGTGATCGCCAGTGCATTAGAGCCGCCAAGACGCGTGGGGCTCCATTGTATCTACGGAGAGCGCAATATGAAAAAATATCCGTTTCATACCGATATGACGAATGTGATTCTGTATCATCATGAAAAAGCAGATGGGAGTGGTCCATTTGAAAAAAAATGGAATGAGGTGCATCTTTTTGCGCGGATCATTCATATGTGTGATGTGATCGATGCATTTTTCAAGCAGGATCATTATGCAAAGCAGGTGTGGGATAAGGCGAAGGAATTTGCAAAGGAGCATGAGGGAACATGGTTTGACTCGGAGTGCGTTGATGCCTTTCTGAAAATCCCGAAGGAAAAATATGTCGGGCTTATGGAATCCGGGGAGTTTACGAACCAGCTCTGGGAGATGATTCCAAGGCAGAAGCAGGAGTACAGCTTTGACGTTTTAAAGGATCTGACGGATATTTTTGCGCGGATTACCGACTACAAATCGCATTTTACAAGTACGCATTCGACCGGGGTTGCAAACAGTGCCTATAAGCTGTCGCTTTTTATGGGCTTTGATTTAGAAACTGCCCGGAAAATGTACCTTGCGGGTGCACTTCATGATATCGGGAAGATTGCAATCAAAAATGACATCCTTGAGAAGCCGGCGCGGCTTACCGAGAAGGAGTATGCCAATATGAAGGATCATGCATGGTATACCTATAAGCTGCTTCATCAGGTTGCGGGCTTTGAGGAGATCACAAGATGGGCATCATTACACCATGAGAAGCTTGACGGAAGCGGGTATCCGTTTGGCTATACGGCAGAACAGCTTGGGGTGAATGAGCGCATGATGGCATGTGTGGACATTTATCAGGCACTTACGGAAGACCGTCCGTATAAATCCGGAATGACAAAGGAAAAGACCTTTGCGATTATGCGGGATATGGTGGCACATAACTGGATTGATGGGGACATTACAGAACAGCTTATTATGTGCTTTGGAGAGTAGCGTTTGGAGTCAATCGGGCATACTGTAAAAAAGGAGGAAATGCGTATGAACATTGCAATTGTGACAGGGGCATCAAGCGGACTTGGAAGGGAGTTTGTAAGACTTTTGGATGAAAAGCAGGCATACGATGAGATCTGGGTCATTGCACGGAGAACCGAACGGCTTCTGGAGCTTGCAAAGCGGACAAAAACAACGGTCATTGCGGTGCCGCTTGATTTGTCGGAGAAGGAGTCCATAAAAAGCCTTGCCAGGCATCTGAGGAAGGAAAAGCCGAATGTACGGATGCTCATTAATGCCGCAGGCTATGGAAAAATCGGAAGCTATCAGGATGTATCGATAGAAGACTGCGAAGGAATGATCGATCTGAACTGCCGCGCTGCGGTAACGGTTACACAGACGGTGCTTCCCTTTATGAAACGCGGTGCACACATTATGCAGATCTGTTCCACCGCAGCATTCCAGCCATTTCCGTATCTGAATGTGTATGCTGCAAGCAAGGCATTTTTATACCGGTACAGCAGGGCACTCAGGGTGGAATTAAAGCCCCGGAAGATCTCGGTAACAGCGGTTTGTCCGTACTGGATCAAGGATACGGAGTTTATCGGAAGGGCAGCCTCCGGGAAGAAAAATAGTCCGATCCGTTCCTTTCCACTTGCATCAAAGCAGAAGACGGTTGCACGCCGTGCAATGCGGGATACGTATCGTGGGTTTGCAGTTTCGACACCGGGGATTGTGTGCAAGGCACACCGCGTAGCTGCGAAGGTTGTTCCGGGTAATGTGATGATGAACCTCTGGGCTGTATTAAGGAGGCTGTAATGAGAGTTCCGTTTGCACTTCTTTCTGCGGTTCTGGTACTGGAATCCAGGGATGAACTGGAAATTGGCATAACAGAAATTGATGAACAGGGACTGGTGTTTCGCATGGCAGAACCACCGGGACCTGTTCTTTGTATGCAGCTTTTCTTTTATCATGACAGGACAGGAGATTATGAGACGGTGGAGCTTTTTAGACCGGAAATCAAAGAAGTACCGGGAGGTCTGAAGCTGTTTTACCGGGAGTACGAGATCTGCGCAGAGCATACCATGCAGTACGAGGCTTACCGGGAAGCGGTAAGAACTCTGGAGCAGTCCTATTATCATTATATTATGAAAAAATTAGATGAAGATGATGCAGCACTCTCGGAGGATTATACCGGATATCCGGCAGCAATGGATGATACAGTTATGACGGATTATAAGCGGCAGAAAAAGCGCTGGTATAAAGAATCGTTTCCGGATGGACATAGGGAAAGCGATAGACAGACAGCAGCGGGAACGGTGTGGGATCAGCTGTGCGATCAGAAGCGTAAAAATATATACGAGCTTGCGGCAGCGCTTGACCGTCCTGTTTTGTATGAACGTTATCTTGCAGAACCGATATCAGCCTTTTATGCGTGGTACTGGGAGGAGACCGGAATTCCAGAGCATCCGCTTGCGCGTACGGGGCTGAACCGGCTGTATATCGGAAACCAGTTCTGCCCATATCTGATTCCTGGACAGGAGCTTATGCCTGCAATGCTGGAAAAAGCAAGTCGGGAGCACCTTGCGGTGACGGTTGTTTTTTCTTATATGAGAGAAGAGCAAATTGCGCAGATGGAAACGCTGTTTGCGCAGCTTGCGCACTGGTGCAGGGAAAGGAAAATACAGCTTGAAATCGTTGCGAATGACTGGGGCATGCTTTCGATGCTAGGGCGTTATCCGGACTGCTTCCTGCCGGTAATGGGAGTGCTTTTGAATAAACGCAGGAAAGATCCAAGGATGCAGTATAAGATTGGAATTGGAGACGGCAGGGCGCTTCGGGAAAATCCGCTAAACAGTAATTTTTACCGGGAATATCTGAAGGAGACATATGGGATTGTGCGGTTTGAGCAGGAGGCATGCGGCTATGAGATTGCCCTTCCACCGGGGAAAAACAGCATCCATCTTCCTTATTACCAGACGAACACCTCCCATTACTGTCCGCTCTATGCCAGATGCCATGAGGGAAGCCGCGGCAGACAAAAGGAGGTAAAGAATTGTCCAAAATATTGCAGGGAATATGTATTTTCCTATCCGGATCACCTTCATATGGTCGGATGCTATAATTCCCTGTTCGCATATGATCAGAGCATACTCTCAGACATTTCCCGCCTGCCATATTATCTATCACATGGCGCGGACCGGATCGTACTGAACTTTTTGTAGGATTGATATAGATAGGTAATTACCTATCATTGCTTATTGCTGAAAGAAAAGGAGGCCGCCTATGAAGCTTGTGGCAGGACTTGGTTCCATCGATGAATACATTCCGTTTGTGGAGGCCGGAGCGGATGAATTTTTCTGTGGATATGTTCCGTATGCGTGGAGCAGAAAATACAAAACTGTGCAGCCGCTAAACCGCAGGGAGGTTATGAATTACAGGGTACAGCTTGGTGCCTTTGAGGAGCTTAAGATTCTGCGCAAAATGGTAAAGCAATATGGCGTTCCGGTTAAGCTTGCACTTAATTCGCTGTTCTATTCCGGAGAGCAGTACCGGGAGATTGCAGAGCTTGTTTGCCGATGCATGGAGATTGGGTTTGACACGTTTATTATTGCGGACCCGGCGCTTATTCTTTACCTGAGAGAGCAAAAGCTTCCGTGCAGGATTCATCTGAGTGGGGAGTGTGCCGAGATTAATTCCACGTTCCTTGCCGAGCTTTCCAAATGGAATATCAGCCGCGTGATTTTTCACCGGAAAAATACGATTGCACAGATGCAGCAGTGTATTGTAAAATGCAGTGGAAGCATTCCGGAATATGAAGCATTTTTTTTAAATGAGCTTTGTCATTTTACAGGAGCCTACTGCAATTCCCTGCACTGTGATGAGCTTGCGCATTTGTGCCTTGTTCCGTATAAGCTTGGCAGATACCAGGCGCAGGAAGAATCAATCCAGATTGGATGTAATGGTAAAAAGCAGGAGAACATAGAACTACAGGTGCAGGAAGCGTGCAGCATGAAAGATGGATGCATGGAAGATGAGTGCATGGAGGACGGTTACCGGACTGGGGAAACCGGCTGTGGTCTTTGTGCGCTTTATGATCTGGCGCAGGCTGGGGTGACACATTTGAAGCTTGTTGGAAGAGGAAACTATACGGATTTTGCAAAAAAGGATATTACACAGGCGAAAAAGGCTATTGCAATTTTAAAGGAAGTACAGGCAAATGAGAGCAGTGAGATACAAAAAAAGGTGTACCAGAGGCGCGTAAAGGAGGAGCTTTTTTCCGGAGCGTGCAGCAGAAACTGCTATTATTTATAAGGAGAGAGCATGATTGAGATAAAAACAGCATCGGAACAGGATGCGGCAGCGAACTTGTGGGCTATGCCTACGCAGGACTGTTTAAGGAGCGTGCAGCTTATGATTGGTCGGTGGAGACTTCGATCTATGTCAAAATGGAGAAAAAACGCCTTGGGATCGGACGGGCGCTTTACGCAGCGCTTGAGGAAATGCTTGCCAGACAGGGAATTTTAAATGTTAATGCATGCATTGCCTATCCAAAGGAGGAAAACACCCATCTTACGATGGATAGTGTACGTTTTCATGAGAAGCTTGGCTATCAGCTTGTGGGAAGGTTTCATGAAAGCGGATACAAATTTCATGAGTGGTACGATATGGTATGGATGGAGAAGCGGATCGGGGAACATAAAAAGGATCAGCCGGATATCATTCCATTTCCACAGTTAGAAAGAGGATAAAAGCATGGCAAAAATTATTATGGTTCAGGGAACAATGTCGAATGCGGGAAAAAGCCTGATCGTGGCGGGACTATGCCGGATCTTTGCACAGGATGGCTATCGCGTAGCTCCGTTTAAATCTCAGAATATGGCACTCAATTCCTATATTACCGAGGAAGGGCTTGAGATGGGGCGGGCACAGGTAATGCAGGCAGAGGCTGCCGGCATAAAACCGCTTGTGTGTATGAATCCGATTCTGTTAAAACCAACAAATCAGATAGGATCTCAGGTTATTGTAAATGGTGAGGTGCTTGGCAATATGAGCGCAAAGGATTATTTCCGTTACAAAAAAAGCCTGATCCCGGAAATCAAAAAGGCATTCCAGACGCTTGAAAAACAGGCAGATATTATTGTGATCGAGGGAGCAGGAAGCCCGGCAGAGATCAATCTCAGAGAAAATGATATTGTGAATATGGGGCTAGCAGAGCTTTTGGATGCGCCGGTTATTCTTGTCGGAGATATTGATCGTGGAGGTGTTTTTGCACAGCTGCTTGGAACGATTTCGCTTCTGACAAAGGCGGAGCGTGCGCGTGTTGGAGGTCTTGTCATTAATAAATTCCGTGGGGATAAGTCCATCCTTGATCCGGGCGTTGTCATGTTAGAGGAAAAG
>CAKRLN010000090.1 GCA_934359535.1 uncultured Lachnospiraceae bacterium | reverse complement strand
AGTTGCAGCATATAACTTCGCATAGTGGAACCAGCTTGTCATATGTACGTAAGTCGGGTTGTTTAATGCCCATTCTGCTCCGTTTGCAGCACTTACGTAGATTGCGATAAAGTAAACGGTAAGAATTGCCGGAAGAACAACAAAACAAAGAAGTCCTCCGATTTTTGTACGACGTGCGATCTCATTCATGATTACAAGAGCTGCAAATACCATGATCCAGCCAAGTAACTGATACGCGGAGCCGTCTCCATAGACTTGAAATAACATAATTATACTCCCTCCTCTTTTGTATAGAAAAATGTTATTAAAAAAGTATGAACTTTATAAATTAATTATAACGGAAATCAGAGCAGCTTTGCAATATACATTTTTCTAAATATGAGTGGAAAGTGGTATATCTGGTTATACCAGAATAGACAAGTCCGGCAGGAAATGATAGGATAGACAATGGGCAGACGAATGAAGTCGGTTCAAATATGATAACAGGGAAGATGAAAATTATGAGTCTGACAGAGAAAGAAACTGCAAAAACAGCATTTGCAGCATATACGGACCACTATAACAGTAAGGATCCAAAAATAAAGTTAAAAATTGACCATACATACCGTGTGGCAGACCTTTGTGAAGAAATTGCAGAGTCTGCCGGAATGACAGGAGAAGATGCAGGGCTTGCCTGGCTGTGTGGTCTGCTGCACGATATTGGAAGATTTGAACAGATCAAAAGATATGATACCTTTTCGGATGCAGATTCCGTAGATCATGCGAAGCTAAGCTGTGAGATTTTATTTGGGGAGGAAAAAAGAATCCGTGAATACTGCAAGGATGCTTCGTATGACACGCTGATTGAAACCGCGGTTGGCTGGCATTCTGCATACCGGCTTCCAGATGGGCTTGATGAAAGAACGAGAGCGTACTGCAATATTTTAAGGGATGCAGATAAGATCGATATTTTAAGAGTAAATCTGGATACACCAATGGAGCAGATTTACAATGTGACCTCAGAGGAGCTTTATGCGGGAACGGTCAGTCCTGCGGTTATGCAGGCATTTGATGAGCATCATGCCATTTTACGGGCATTAAAAAAGACGGTGGTGGATCATGCGGTAGGGCATATTTCGCTTGTTTTTGAGCTTGTCTATCCAAAGAGCAGGCAGCTTGTAGGAGAGCAGGGATATTTGGAGAAGCTGATGCAGTTTCCGACAAATAATCCGGAGACGAAGAAGCAGTTTGGGCATATCCGGGAAGAAATGCACCGGTTTTTAGAAGAGTAGGAAAGAGAGAAAGATGGACGAATTTTTAAAGGCAAATTATCATACACATACAACAAGATGCCAGCATGCAGCAGGAACTGAGCGGGAATATATTGAGGCTGCGATTGAAATGGGCATAGAAAAGCTTGGGTTTTCCGATCATATTCCATGTCCGTTTCAGGATGGCTATGTCTCCCATATCCGGATGACCATGGAGCAGGCAGGGGAATACGTAAGCACAATCCGGAGTATTCAGAAGGAATATGAGGATGAGATCCGGCTTTATGTGGGCTTTGAGGCAGAATATATCCCGGAATTTTATCCGCAGCAGATGGCAATGTTCCGCAGCCTTGGCTGCGATTATCTGATTATGGGACAGCATTTTTTAAATAGTGAGAAGGATGGTCCGTATACGGGGACACCAACCGAGGACGAAAGCCGCATCCGTGACTATGTGAATGCGGTAATTGAAGGGATGGAGACCGGAAGCTATGCGTATCTTGCACACCCGGATCTGATTAACTATCAGGGCATGGATTCTGTTTATGACTGGGAGATTACAAGATTGTGCAGACGGTTAAAGGAGCTTCAGATTCCGCTTGAGATCAATATGCTTGGCATGCATGAGAAAAAGCATTATCCGGCTGACCGTTTCTGGAAGGTGGCAGGAGAAATCGGAAATGATGTGATACTTGGACTGGATGCACACTGTGTCGATAACATTAAGGATGTGGAAAGCTATAAAAAATGTATGGAGCTTGTTAAGCGTTATGATCTGCATCTTTTAAAAGAAATCAAATTGTAATAAAAATAAAAACACCATCAAATGGGGGTACATTTGCTGGTGCCGTTGCTCTGCATTCCCGGCAGAGTCTTTGGGGTGTATATTTTATAAGGGGAATAAAGGAAAGGGTTACAATATATAGTCAAGTCAAAAGATGGGGGTCTATTGACTTTATTCGCTTTATCTTTGGCATTTCTTATTTGCCGTTCCTGTTTACAAATAGATAATAGCATGGTATATTTGTGGAAACAAGGTGTAAATTTTGCAGGACAAATTAGACCATGATACAAAAGTACCGAGAGAGGGGAATGGAATGGAAAAACTCCAGATCTATACAAGAAAATTTGACATTTCAGAGCTTCCAGACACAAGCTGTTTTGAGCCGTATGAGACAGAGATAAAGGAATTTCCGTTAAATCATATGGAAGAGATTGATTTGAATCTGCCTTCCATTTTTATTATCCGCTTTGCAAGTGCGGATGGAAGGGGCGAAGCCTATCAGGAATGGGTAAATGAGAATCATGAGACGCTTTGGAGTTTTTTTAAAATGTTAAAGATCCGCATGCGCTGTGCAGCAGTTGTGATTCTTCTTGGTGAGCGGAATTTTGATCTGCTTTACCGTATGATTGAGGCTCATGTGGATGAGGTAGTCTTAGAGCCGGAAGGGAACGTGTGTCTTTCTGAGAAGATTTCGGGTTGTGTCAGATGGGTGGCACAGCTCGAAAAGCTGAAGGAGGAACGGCTCCGGCTGGAAGAATATGAATTTAACAAGAGACAGAAAATTATGGAACGTCTGCTGGAGAATCTCTTAGATAAGCCGCAGGAGGTGGATTATCTTTTGCCGGAGATTAATAAACGGTATGGGACAAAGCTTGGAACGAAAAATTATCAGGTCATTTTAATCCGCGTTGATCAGTTTGAATTATACAATTCCGATGACCGGTTTCTGCAGGCCGTATCGCTTCTTGTGATTCACCAGATGGGAAGCGCGGCTGAGATTATTCTGGGGCATGAAGACCCATATGGGCTTGTTGTGATCGTAAATTATCCGGAAAATTACAGGGAGTACCGCATCCGGGATGAGCTGGAGGAATTAAGACATCTGATTCTGCAGCTGCAGGAAACCTATGGAAAATTCCAGGTTCGTCTTTCCGCTGGAAATCATGTTACAGAGATGCTGGATATTAAGCGCTCTCTGGAAGAAGCCGCCTACGTATCGGAATATGGAATGGATGAGCCGGATAAGGTGCTTTATGCAGAGGAGCATGGCAATTTTATGGAACGGCTGGACCGGTGCCTGTCAAGCAGGAGAATCCGGGAGCTTTGCCGTTATGTTGCACTTGGGGATACTGCGCATATTGATGCGTGGTTTGACTATTTTTATAAGGAGACAGAACCTCGCTTTAAAGAATATCCGCCAGCCTATACAAGATTCTGCTGGCAGATGCATAAGCTTGTTAAAAAGATGGAAAAATCGTCTAAGATACGGATTTTTCCGGATATGCGTTTCTATGCGCTTGAACATGTGTTTGATGGCCATGAGCGGATGAAGGAGCTTCAGCTTCTGCTTCTTGAGATCAGCCACATGATGCAGAATGAGGTATCCGGGGAGCATGAGCTTGCATCCCATGCCATTGCTTATATGAAGGTACATTATGCAGAGCCGGTGAATCTTGAAACGATTGCAGAGCACTGTGGCTTCAGTACAAGCTATTTCAGCCGGAAATTCAAGGAACAGACAGGTGAAAACTATATTGACGTTCTGACCGAGATCCGGATGAAAAAGGCGCAGCAGCTTCTGACCGGGACGAATCTTACCATTGAGGAGATTATCGAACAGACCGGCTACTATGATGATAAGCATTTCCGCAAGCTTTTTATGCGTCAGACCGGAATGACGCCGAGCGAGTATCGGAAAAATGAGAAAAAACAATCGTAAAGCACAGGAAAATGCAAGGTAAAATGTTGGTAAAAAGCTTTTTTGTCTATACAAATCGTGTTAGAATGAATTTACAGGAGTATGGTTGGGGGTAATCCTGTAAATTTTTTTGAAGAAAGGGGTTTTTACAATGAAACTGAATACGAGACAGACAATCCGGATCGGCTTTGCATTTCTCTCGATCTGTGCATTCTGGCAGATGTATAACAGCGTGATTCCGCTTATGCTGACGAATACCTTTGCCATGAATGAGACGTTTTCCGGAATGATCATGGCTGCGGATAATGTGCTTGCGCTTTTTTTGCTTCCATTGTTTGGTGCATTTTCTGACCAGTGCAAAAGTCCGCTTGGAAAAAGAAGACCGTTTATTCTTCTTGGAACACTGCTTGCAGTTGTCTTTATGACGTTCATACCGGTGCTTGACAACGCATATTTTAAGATGCCATCGGCATATCAGGAGATTTTATTTATCTGTGTGCTTGGAGTGCTTCTTGTGGCGATGGGAATTTACCGGAGTCCGGCGGTTGCATTGATGCCGGATGTGACACCGAAGCCGCTCCGGAGCCGTGCGAATGCGATTATTAATCTGATGGGAGCCGTCGGGGGAATTTTATATCTTGTGATTGCAAGTTTCATGTATTCCTCCGAGAAGACAAAAGGACTTGCACATGTGGATTACCTGCCGCTTTTTCTTGTGGTTGCGGGCATTATGCTTGTGTCACTTGTCATCGTGATGGGGACGGTTCCGGAGAGAAAACTGCAAGAGCAGATGGAAGCGTATGAGAAAGCACACTCGGAGGATAATCTTGCAAAAGAGGATGAGCGCGGAAATGAAGTGCTTCCAGGAGATGTAAAGCGGAGCCTTGCGTTCCTTCTGGTGTCGATTGCCTTCTGGTTTATCGGCTATAATGCAGTAGAGACCTGGTTTACGACATTTGCGGGACGGATGTGGGGGATGAGCCTTGGTGGTGCTTCCCTTTGTCTTACCGTTGCGACCGGAGGTGCGATCCTTTCCTACATACCGGTTGGACAGATTGCAAGCCGCGTAGGAAGAAGGAAAACGATCATGGGAGGAGTCATTCTTCTAACCGTATGTTTTTTTGTGGCATTTATGTATACATGGTTTTTTCATGAATTCCATCCGGCACTATATGTATTATTTCTGCTCGTAGGACTTGCATGGGCAGCGATCAATGTCAACAGCCTGCCAATGGTGCTTGAGATGTGTAAGGGCAGTGAGGTTGGAAAATTTACCGGATATTATTATACGTTCAGTATGGCAGCCCAGATTGTAACACCGATCGTAGCGGGATTTCTTTTAAACCATATCGGATATAACGCGCTGTTTTTATATGCAGCGGTATTTGTTTTTGCGTCATTTCTTACAATGACCATGGTCCGGCATGGAGACAACCGTATCGTGGCGAAAAAGGGCTTAGAGGCATACGATGTAGAAGATTAAAATTGATCAATATTATAGAAAACGAGGTGTGATAAATGGATTTTACAAATTTTAAGAAAAAGGATAAGGCTCCGCTTGTATGGGCACATAGAGGAGCGAGCGCCTATGCGCCGGAGAATACGCTTGCGGCATTCCAGAAGGCGGTTGACATGAAGGCGGACGGTGTGGAGCTGGATGTGCAGCTGACAAAGGATGATAAGCTTGTCGTAATCCACGATGAGAAGATTGACCGGACGAGTGACGGAACTGGCTGGGTAAAGGATTATACCCTTGAGGAGCTGCGGGCGCATAATTATAACAAGACGCATCCGGAATATGAGCATGCAGATATTCCGACGTTGAGGGAGGTCTATGAGCTGTTAAAGCCGACCGACCTTACGATTAACGTGGAGCTTAAGACGGGTATCGTATTTTATGAGGACATTGAGCGGAAGGTGATAAGCCTGACACGGAAAATGGGGATGGAGGGTCGTGTGTTATATTCATCCTTTAACCATTATACATGCGTGAAGCTGCATCAGCTTGATCCGGAGGCTTATGTCGGCTTTTTATATGCGGATGGTCCGATCGCGATGGCAGATTATTGTAAAAAGCATGGCGGAAATGCCCTGCATCCGGCACTTTACAATTTACAGTTCCCAAATTATATGAGAGAGGCAGAACAGAATGGACTTGATGTGAATGTCTGGACAGTCAATGAGAAGCAGTATATGCATATGTGCTGCAGGCTTGGTGTGAATGCAATTATTACGAATTACCCGGATGTCACGCGGGAGATTACCGAACAATACAAATAACAAAAAATACTATTATAAACTGTAGTTATGATGAGATTCAAAAACTTTAATGGTTTAAAGTAAAAAAGTACTTGCCTTTTCATTTCAAAACGAATATCATGGTTTTAACAAAGAGATTTTATGAAACTATACGTTTATGGAGGAAAAGACATGGAAAGTAGAATTTCAGGACACACAGGACTTTTGGCATTGATCGGATCGCCGGTTGGACATTCAGGATCACCGGCAATGTATAATTACAGCTTTGAAAAGCTGGGACTGGATTATGCTTACGTGGCTTTTGACGTAAAGGAAGATAAGGTAAAAGATGCGATCGAAGCAATGAAGACCTTCCATATGCGAGGCTGCAATGTGACAATGCCGGATAAGGTGGAGGCAGTCAAATATATGGATGCACTTTCACCGGCAGCACAGATTATCGGGGCTGTAAATACGATCGTAAATGATGATGGAAAGCTGACCGGACATATGACAGACGGTGAGGGCTTTGTCAAAAATTTAAAGGCACATGGAATCGATGTAAAGGGAAAGAAGATTACTGTAGCCGGAGGCGGCGGTGCTGCAACCGCGATTCAGGTGCAGTGCGCACTGGATGGAGCAAGGGAAATTGCAATTTTTAACCGGAAGGATGCATTTTTTGAGCGTACGATCCAGACAGCGGAGAAGATCAAAAAGGCATGCCCGGACTGCACGGTAAATGTCTTTGATATTGATGACACAGCAAAAATGACGGAGGAGATCAAGTCCAGTGATATTTTTGCAAATGCAACGATCGTTGGAATGAAACCACTCGATGATCAGAGTGTGGTTAAGGATTTAAGTGCGTTTTATCCAGGACTTATTGTATGTGATGCAGTATACAATCCGACAGAGACAAAGCTTTTAAAAGAGGCAAAGGAGGCAGGATGTACATGCATCGGTGGCAAGGGAATGCTGCTGTGGCAGGGTGTTGCTGCATTTAAGCTTTACACCGGAGAAGATATGCCAGTTGAAGAGGTAAGAGAGAAATTCTTTGCAGAATAAAACCAGAATAGAATAAAAGATAAAACAATCCCCCGGATCAGACTCCAGGGGATTTGTGATTATAAAGGAGGGAGCAGCTTACAGCCGGGTAGTATGAAAAGGGGATAGGAAACCGGCTGTAAACTACAATGATTTATTAGAGAAAATCATGGCGGGCAAGTACGCTTAAGATATTGCGTCCTTCTTCTGTGCCCTCGATGATTCTTCTAGCGCGTTTGCTGTCACCGATATTTACGATCTCAACGTTGGTATCGGCAAATGCATCCTCAAGCTCAGAAAGCACTGGAGTATTGGCTCTCATACCGAGGCAGATGAATCCATAATCGAACGGAACATCTTCAATATTGCCTTCCGGAGTTTTTACGATGAATTTCTCATTGGTTACTTCCTGAAGGGCAGTGTTTGTCATCTGACGGACATTGTATTTCTTCATTTTTGCGTTGGTGTCACATTTTGTAACCGGATCAAGTCCGTTACCGATCATAGGAAGCATCTCAACCATAGTAACCTCAGCTCCCTTTGGAGTGAAGAATTCCATAACGTCAAGGCCTACGGCACCACCACCGATAATTGCAACCTTTTTGCCCTTTAAGTCATCCGGATATTCATTGATCCGGTCGATCATCTTAAGAACGGTTGCGACACGGCTGTCATCCTGATCCACATAATCGTGAAGCCCTTTAATTGGAGGTAAGGTAGGAACAGATCCTGTTGCATTCACGATGATGTCCGGGTTTAAGCTCTTTACGAGGTCAACGGTTGCGGATGTATTTGTGAAAACAAATAAGTTATGAAGCTTTGCAGCACGGCGTTTTAAATATTCCGGGAAATCTGCAAGACGCTTCTTATCCGGGATTTGTGAGATGACAGATGCGAGTCCGCCAAGCTCAGATTTTTTCTCGATCAGGAAGGTGGTACATCCAACCTCAGCTGCGGTGCAGGCTGCCTCAAGTCCGGCAGTACCGCCACCGATTACAACAACGTTACATGGTTTATTGATCTTATGCTTCATGTAATCCTCACCGCTGTTGATTGCCGGGTTTACGGTACAGCGCATTGGCTGGTTTAAGCCGATACGGTGTCCGGCACAGCCGATGTTGCAGGAAATACATTTGCGGAGATCACATTCATTTCCGAATTCTACTTTATTCACCCATTCCGGCTCTGCAATCAGTCCACGCCCCATACCAATGAGATCAGCATCGCCGCGTGCAAGGATATCCTCTGCAACCTTCGGATCACGGATATTACCAACGGTCATACATGGCT
>CAKRLN010000089.1 GCA_934359535.1 uncultured Lachnospiraceae bacterium | reverse complement strand
GACCAAGCACTGCACTGAGAAGAGCTGTGGCCGCAAGCAGGATGGCACGTAAGGCAGTCTGCTTTAATACAAATAATACCACACCGATGAACATTGGAACAGCGGATACAAGCGTTGCTGCAGTTACAAGAAATGCACATATGATAATGCGGTCTGGATGATTCTGAAAGCCGGAAAACAGCTGCCTTAAGTCATAGGTTTTATGGCGTGCCATCGAAAGATGAATGCCAAGGATTCCAACATTTAAGATGGCAGAAATCAGTCCGATCAGAAATTCTGCAATAGCAAGGGTGGCAAGCTGTATCACAGATGGATGATTATTCTGGATCATGGAAAATGCAAATTCAAGTGCCATTGTAATAGCACTTGCGCAGACGAAGGCTGCCATAGGTGTCTGATAATGTCCGGTTAAATTTTCACGGGCGAGGCGTTTTAACTCCCTTGAGTTTCTGTTCATAGAATTGCTCCTTTGTATTGTATTTTGACAAAAAAGGAAAAGTGTGTATACTGACTAGCATATGATGCAGATTGGAGAATATACATGAAGACAGACCGTAATATGGACCGTGGCTTTTATCTTGCAGGCTGGCTTTTGCTCGCTGCCGCATTTGCCTATGCGGGAATTACAAAACTGACTGGAATTCATTTTTTGTCGTATTACCCTCCATGTGCCTTTCGTGTGATCACAGGCTTTTACTGTCCCGGATGCGGTGGCACAAGAGCAGTGAAGGCACTGCTTGCAGGGAAATTTTGGGCTTCCATAAGGCTTCATCCGTTTGTTCCATATACCGCATTGCTCGGAAGCTGGTTTATGATAAGCCAGACAATCGAACGGATCAGCCGCGGAAGAGTAAAGATCGGCATGCATTTTCGCATGGTCTATTTGTGGATCGCACTTGCGATTATTCTGATTAACTGGATTGTGCAGAATGTGCTTCTTTTAATTTGAGAAAAAGCTTCCGTACAACTCGTTGAAATCAAGACCTGTCATATCGCAGTATGCCTTTAACAGATTCTCAATGCTTCCATAAGTGTGGATCGCATAGACGAATGCATAGGCATATAAAAGGATCGTGACAGCAATACCGGCAATGCCAAGGATCATTGCATAACGTGCACGGCTGCTCATGGATGTGGCACCACCCTTTGAAAGAAGGGCAAACATAACAGCCAGCGCACCACAGACAACCGACGCATAGATACAGGTGCAGGTCACGATGGAGATAATGCCAAGAACAAACGCGGCAGTCTCCATTCCTGCCGACCGCTTGTTTGGTACGTAGTTTGAATATTGCATAAAAAGAACCTCCAAAAGCCTGACTTTTGTCAGGGCACTCTTGCAAAGATTTTACCACATCATATATAATAGGAAAAGAAAAATTTGTATTCCAGCAAAAAATAACAGTGGAATCGAAAGGACAATGATATGGATATTATTGCAAAAATTGCAGAGGAACTGAATATACGAAAAGATCAGGCGGAGGCTGCCGTAAAGCTGATCGATGAAGGAAATACCATTCCGTTTATTGCCCGTTACCGCAAGGAGGTAACAGGTGCATTGAATGATGAGGTGCTTCGTAATCTGTATGACCGTCTGAATTATCTCCGTAATCTGGAAGAAAAGAAGCAGACGGTGCTTTCCAGCATTGAAGAGCAGGGAAAGCTGACCAAAGAGCTTAAAGCGCAGATTATCGCAGCAGAGACACAGGTTGCGGTAGATGATCTGTACCGTCCGTATCGTCCAAAGCGCCGCACGAGGGCAACGATTGCAAAGGAAAAAGGGTTAGAGCCGCTTGCAAACCTGATTACGTTACAGAAGCCGGGAACGGATTATGAGAAAGAGGCCAGGAAGTATATCAATGAGGAAAAAGAGGTGCTTACCGCAGAGGAGGCGATTGCCGGGGCAAAGGATATTCTCGCGGAAGCTGTTTCCGATGATGCCACATACCGTACAAGAATCCGGGAGCTTACCATGAAGAAGGGACGTATGACATCTACGGCAAAGGATCCGGAAGCAGAGTCGGTTTATGAGATGTATTATGAATTTGATGAGGCATTGAGCAAGCTTGCGGGACACCGTATTCTTGCATTAAACCGAGGGGAGAAGGAAAAGGTGCTGACTGTTAAGCTTGAGGCACCGAAAGAGGAGATCCTTTGTTATCTGGAGAAAAAACTGATCCGCAAAGAAAGTCCGGCAGCAGATCTTTTAAGGGAAGTGGCAGAGGATGCCTACGACAGACTGATTGCACCTGCGATCGAGCGTGAGATCCGCAGTGATATGACAGAACGCGCAGAGGATGGCGCGATAAAAGTATTTGGAAAGAACTTAGAGCAGCTTTTGATGCAGCCACCAATTGCTGGACAGGTTGTGCTTGGATGGGATCCGGCATTCCGTACCGGCTGTAAGCTTGCAGTGGTTGATCCGACCGGAAAAGTTCTCGATACAACCGTTATTTTTCCAACAGCACCACAGAATAAGGTGAAGGAAGCCAAGGCAGTTGTAAAAAAATTCATTGAAAAATACCATATTACACTGATTTCCCTTGGAAACGGAACTGCGTCCAGGGAATCCGAGCAGGTAATCGTGGAGCTTTTAAAGGAGATCAATCAGCCGGTACAGTATATTATCGTCAATGAAGCGGGAGCTTCGGTGTATTCTGCAAGCAAGCTTGCAACCGAAGAATTTCCGAACTTTGATGTGGGACAGAGAAGCGCAGCATCGATGGCAAGACGTCTTCAGGATCCACTTGCAGAGCTTGTTAAGATTGATCCGAAGTCGATCGGAGTTGGACAGTACCAGCATGATATGAACCAGAAGAAGCTCTCGGAAGCACTTGGCGGCGTAGTTGAGGACTGCGTAAATAAGGTAGGCGTGGATTTAAACACTGCATCGGCATCTCTTTTAGAATACATTTCCGGAGTTAGCAAGACAATTGCCAAAAACATTGTTGCATACCGTGAGGAGCACGGAAGGTTTGCAGCCAGAAATGAGCTTTTAAAGGTCGCAAAGCTTGGACCGAAGGCTTATGAGCAGTGTGCGGGCTTTATGCGCATTACAGATGGAAAGAATCCGCTTGATGCAACCGGAGTACACCCGGAATCCTATGCGGCAGCAAAGGCGCTTCTTACAAAGCTTGGCTATACCCTGGAGGATGTAAAGAAGCGGAACGCAGCAGGTCTTTCGAAGAAAATCAAAAATACAAAAGCACTGGCAGGGGAGCTTGGGATCGGGGAGCTTACGCTTCTTGATATTATAAAGGAGCTTGAAAAACCAGCCCGCGATCCACGTGAGGACATGCCAAAGCCGATCCTGCGTAGTGATGTGCTTGAAATGAAGGATCTGACACCGGGTATGATCTTAAAAGGAACCGTAAGAAATGTGATTGATTTTGGTGCATTTGTGGATATCGGGGTGCATCAGGACGGACTTGTTCATATATCACAGATGTGTGACCGGTTTATCAAGCATCCGCTTGAGGTTGTAAGCGTTGGTGACATTGTGGAGGTCAAGGTATTAAGCGTGGATGTCAAAAAGCAGAGAATCCAACTGACGATGAAAGTAAACGGGTAACGATACAAAAAAGCAGTTGACAATGAGGTAGAAAGTGCATATTATATTGGTAGAAAAATTATAGGAATTCTTCGGGGCAGGGTGATATGTGAGAGCATAGATTCCCGACCGACGGTGACCTGGCAACAGGAAGTCCGTGAACTGCTTTGGCAGCCGATCCGGTGTGAATCCGGAACCGACAGTATAGTCTGGATGAGAGAAGAAAGTTATCGAACATACGGTCGCAGAACCCAAAGCCGTATGGCCACAATGACTTTAAGCCCCGGATCTTTGATCCGGGGTTTTTTGCAGCAGAAGCCCAAAAGGCTTTTTGTGAGCAATCTCCTGGAATTACCTAAATGATCACAAAATCAAAAGGAGAAAGAGAACATGAGTAGTGAATCAACAACCGTAAAAACAAACACAAAAGTAAACCAGTCTGTCAATGTACGTTACATTACCGTAACCGGAATGCTTTCTGCAATTGCATTTGTATTGATGTATTTTGAATTCAGCGTTCCTTTTATGCCAAGCTTTATTGCGCTTGATATTTCAGAGCTTCCGGCACTGATTGGATCCTTTGCAATGGGGCCGGCATGTGGGGTGATCGTATGCCTGATCAAGAATCTGCTTCATATGACGGTTTCAAGAACCGCATTTGTTGGAGAGCTGTCAAATTTTATCCTTGGAGCAGCCTTTGTATTTACAGCAGGCATGATCTATAAATTTAAGAAGACAAAAAAGGGAGCTGTGATCGGTTCATTTACTGGAGCAATTGTAATGGCACTTGTTTCCATCGTATCCAATTACTTCATTGTATATCCGTTTTATTACAACTTTATGCCAAAGGAAGCAATCCTTGCAGCATATCAGGCAATCGTTCCGGGCATGAAATCCATCCTTCAGTGTCTGATCTGCTTTAATGTGCCATTTACTTTCATGAAAGGAATGATCAGTGTTCTGATCACGCTTGGCATTTACAAGCATATCTCCCCACTTTTAAAAGGTAAAAAATAAAATTTCATAAGAAATCAGATGTTACAAAAGGCGCAGGATTCTGCGTCTTTTCTTTTTTTGGCGAAGATGGTATACTAAAACAACAGGTAACTATTCATAAGGTGGGGTTCTGAATAGTTACAACAACAGATAACAATGAAACAGAGGGAGAATCGAGATACGATGACAGTAGAATTTGATGTGAAATTGGAGCCGAAGGATTTATACCGGTTCAACCTTTATCAGACCTACACCGGCAGTCAGGGGATTATTTCCATTCTGATCATAATACTTGCCGGAGTTATGACCGGTGTATCCTTTGCAGATGGAAGCTATAATTATGCATTTTTATATGCGGTATTTTTTGTGATCTTTCTTGGGTATATTCCGGTGACGCTCTGGACAAGGGCAAAGCTGTCGTTAAAAACAAATGCAGTGCTTGCCGGAATGCTTCATTATGAAATATCGGAGGAAGCAATCCGGGTAACACAGGGAGAAGAAAGCGGCGAGCTGCCATGGGATCAGATCTATAAAATGATCGCAACAAAGCATAATGTACTGATCTACAGCGGACGGAAGAACGCTTATATTATTCCGCGTACGCAGCTTGGCACAAAATACGAAGCACTTTCGAAGATTGCGAATAGCAGGCTGGAAAAGTTCCGTGTAAAAATGTAGAAGAATCAGACATTATTAATAGAAAGAATGGATAGAGATAATGAGCAGGATAACAGTCATTGAAACAAACTCGGCAAGGGAGACTGCCGAGCTTGGAGAGAGAATGGGAAGACAGGCAAAGCCGGGCGATGTGTATACGTTGGTCGGGGATCTTGGTGTCGGAAAGACAGTGTTTACCCAGGGGGTTGCAAGGGGACTTGACATTACGGAAGCCATAAACAGTCCGACCTTTACGATTGTCCAGGTTTATGAGGAAGGCCGGATGCCATTTTATCATTTTGATGTATACCGGATCGGGGACATTGAGGAGATGGATGAAATCGGCTATGAGGATTATTTTTATGGCGAAGGGCTTACGATGATCGAATGGTCGAACCTGATTGAAGAGATCCTTCCGGAGAAGCGATGTGAGATCACGATTGAGAAGGATCTGGAAAAAGGCTTTGATTACCGCCGTATTACAATAAAAGAGGTTGGAGAATGAAATTATTAGCATTAGACAGCTCAGGGCTGGTTGCCAGCGTTGCAGTTGTGGAAGATGATAATCTTCTTGGAGAATACACAATTAATTATAAGAAAACACATTCACAAACACTGCTTCCGATGTTAGATACGGTTGCAAAAATGATTGAGCTGGATTTAAGCTCACTGGATGCGATCGCTGTGTCGGGAGGTCCGGGTTCCTTTACCGGACTTCGGATTGGTTCTGCTACAGCAAAGGGGCTTGCGCTTGCGCTGGACAAAAAGATTGTGCACGTTCCAACGATCGATGCGCTTGCCTATAATCTGTGGGGAACTACAGATCAGGTATGTCCGCTTATGGATGCAAGAAGAAAGCAGGCATATACCGGGTTATATGAATTTCAGGATGGAAAGCTTAAGAGTCTGATTCCGCAGTGTGTGGTCATGATCGACGAGATTCTTGCGCGTGTGAATGAGACAGGAAGAAAGACGATCTTTCTCGGAGATGGCGCTTTGGTATTCCGGGATTATATCGAGGAAAACTGTACGGTACCGTATGCGTTTGCTCCTGCAAATAATAATAAGCAGAGGGCAGCATCGGTCGCTGTACTTGGTGCAGAAATGTATAAAAGAGGAGAAATCGAAGATGCCGCTGATCATAAGCCGGATTATTTAAGGCTTTCCCAGGCAGAACGGGAACGTCAGGAAAAAGAAAGGGATTTTCGCATATGCTGATTCGAACCATGAAAGAAGCAGATGCTTCTAAGGTGGCAGAGATGGAGAAGCTTTGTTTTTCAAGACCGTGGAGCGAAAAAGGCTTTTTGGATTCTTTAAAGCTTTCCTATACCTGTTTCCTTGTGGCAGAGGAGGAAAATACAGGGAAAATCACCGGTTATATCGGGATTTATTTTTCTGTGGATGAAGGAGAGATCACGAATGTTGCTGTACATCCGGATGCAAGAAATCAAGGGATCGGAAATGCACTTGTTGCAGCAATGTTAGAAGAAGCTGAAAAACGTGGTGTAGATACGGTGATTCTTGAGGTGCGCAGATCAAACGATGCCGCAATCCATCTGTATGGTAAGGCTGGATTTGAGGCAATTGGTATCCGGAAAGGATTTTATGATCTTCCAAAGGAAGATGCAGTGATTATGAATAGAAAGTTGGAGAAAACATGTTAGATGTATGTTTACTTGGAACGGCAGGAATGATGCCGCTTCCATACCGCTGGCTGACTTCTCTTATGCTCCGGTATAATGGAAGCAGCCTTTTGATCGACTGTGGGGAAGGAACACAGATTGCGATCAAGGAAAAGGGACTTAATTTTAAACCGATCGATATTCTCTGTGTGACACATTTTCATGCAGATCATATCAGCGGACTTCCGGGGCTCTTGCTTACAATGGGAAATGCAGAACGGACAGAGCCGCTTACGATTATTGGACCAAAAGGGTTAGAACGTGTTGTATCGGCAATGCGCGTGATCGCGCCAGAGCTTCCATTTGAGATCAAGTGCATTGAAATTACAGAGCCCGATGCTCATTTTTCAATCAACGGATATGAAATCCATGCATTCCGTGTCAAGCATAATGTTGTATGCTACGGATATTCGGTGGAGATTAAGCGGGCCGGCCGATTTTCTGTCGATCGTGCCAGGGAACAGAATGTGCCGATGAAGCTGTGGAGCCGTCTGCAGAAGGGCGAGATTATGGAGCAGGATGGAATCACTTATACACCGGAAATGGTACTTGGACCGGCGAGAAAGGGGTTAAAGGTAACGTATTGTACAGACAGCCGTCCGGTGGAGGCAATTGTGCATGCAGCAAAGGAGTCCGATCTTTTTATCTGTGAGGGAATGTATGCGGAGAAGGAGAAGCTTGCAAAGGCCAGGCAGTATAAGCATATGACCTTTTATGAGGCGGCAGAAATGGCGAAGGAGGCGGAGGTTTCAGAGATGTGGCTTACACATTTTTCCCCATCCCTCGTACGCGGAGAGGAGTATATGCCGGCGGTGCGTAAGATTTTTCCGAATGCATATCTTGGCAAGGATGGAAAAAGCGTAGAACTTATGTTTGAGGAGGGATAACGATGAAGAAAACAGGAATTGTGGTTGCAGCCATACTCTGTATTGGTGTGATTTGTGGTGGATTTTATTATATGGCAAGACATAACAGTCCATCAACAGAACAGACGAAGCTGACTGAGGTCCAGAAGGTCATATCAAAGAATCTGGAAACGGATTATCCGGAGACGCCGAGAGAGGTTGTGAAATTCTATAACCGGATACTGAAATGCTATTACAGTGAGCAGTATAAGGATGATGAACTAGACGAGCTCTGTGATCAGGCGCTGTCTCTTTTTGATGAGGATCTGAAAGAAAATAATCCAAAGGATACGTATAAAGCAATGGTACAAGGGGATGTGGAGCAGTACAAAAAGGATTCCAAGACGATTGCCCAGTACAACGTATGTGACAGTGATGATGTACTGTATAAGACGGACAATGGGGACAGTCTTGCCTATGTATCTGCATCTTATTTTATCAAAGAAAGCGGTTCTTATAATAAAACATATCAGACGTATGTTATGCGCAAGGATTCGGATGGCAAATGGAAGATCCTTGTATATTATCAGACAAAGGGTCCGAACAGTACGGAGGAAGAAAATGACTAATACGGACAGAAAAATAAAAATACTGGCAATTGAGAGCTCCTGTGATGAGACAGCTGCAGCGGTGGTTGTAAACGGGCGCGATGTGCGTTCGAATGTAATCTCGTCCCAGATTGCGCTCCATACACTTTATGGGGGAGTTGTGCCTGAGATTGCTTCCAGAAAGCATATTGAGAAAATCAATCAGGTAATCAAACAGGCCCTTTCAGATGCGCATATGACATTTTCCGATATTGACGCGATTGGTGTGACCTATGGACCGGGACTGGTCGGGGCTCTGCTTGTCGGTGTGGCAGAGGCAAAGGCGATTGCTTATGCCAGAAATCTGCCGCTTGTCGGGGTGCATCATATCGAAGGACATATCAGCGCCAATTATATTGAAAACAAAGAGCTTGAACCACCATTTTTATGTCTTGTGGTATCCGGTGGACATACGCATCTTGTCCGGGTTGAGGATTATGG
>CAKRLN010000088.1 GCA_934359535.1 uncultured Lachnospiraceae bacterium | reverse complement strand
GTATCACAGGGCTTTGCACCGATTATTATTGCAACGAAGGCAGACAAGTTAAAAAGAAGCCAGATTCCAGCACATCTAAAGACCATTGAAAAGGCCCTGAATGTGGAGCCTGGCACAGTCATGCTTCCGTTTTCCGCAGAAACCAAGCAGGGACGGGAGGAGATCTGGGCACTTATCGATTCACTTGTCCTTGTCGATGAGGAGGGCAATCCACTCCCTGAGGAGGTTATCGCCTCTCTTGGAAAGAAGAAAAAGAAGCCGGATCTGACAGCAAAAAAGCAAAATGGACAGCTGGAAAAGGCTGAGGAAAACGAAAATATTTCCGTACAGAACACCGGAGAAAAGAAGGAGAGAAAGCCGCGTTGGAAAGCGATCGGAAAAGAAACTGGAAAACGCAAAAGCAGTAAAAAGGCAGACTCTGCAAAAGCACACAAAAAGAAGAAAAAGTAGAACCAGCAAAAATAAATCAGTCAAAACAGAAGATGATGACAAAGACAGAATAAAATAGAAGAATAGAATCAAAAAATAGATAAGATAAGAGGATTTTCATGAAGAAAAAAAATGCAGTGATCCTTGGAATGCTTGCAGCAGTTCTTGTTCTTGCCGCAGCATTTACAGTTATGATTACAAACAATACAGAAGAGAAAAACGATGATGACAATTTTACGGTTGTAACCTCTTTTTACCCGATGTATGTTGCGGCTGCAAATGTGATCGGTGATACAAAGGGAGTTACCCTGGAAAATCTTAGTGAACCGCAGACCGGCTGCCTGCACGACTACCAGCTGACCACTGCGGACATGAAGCTTTTGTCCAAGGCGGATATTTTTATCGTCAATGGTGGTGGAATTGAAAGCTTTCTCTCGGATGTTGCAAAAAGCTATCCGAAGCTGACAATTATTGAAGCATCGGAGAATGTTTCTTTGCTTTCCGAAGGAACAGAGGAGAATGCGCATGCATGGATGAGTATTGAAGATTACCGGATTCAGCTTTCTACGATTGAAGCAGCACTTGAAAAGGCAGACCAGGATCATCAGAATGAGTATCATGAGAATGCGATGGCATATGACAAAAAGCTTGCAGAGCTTGAAGAGAAGCAGGATGAGATCCGGGAAGCAGCCGCCGGACAGAATGTGATCTTATTCCATGAGGCATACGATTATGTGGCAGAGGACTATGGTTTACATGTAAGCTATGTGTTAGATCTTGACGAGGAGCGTCAGGTCAGCGCCGGAGAGGCAGCAGAAGTATTGGATGCAATTAAAAATGATCATGTTTCTTATATTTTTGCAGAGGAGCTCTATGGCTCGGACATGGGAAAAACCATGGAGGAAGAATCGGATGTGAAGGTGATTTATCTGGATACCTGTAATCGCGGAGATTACAGCAAAGACAGCTATTTAACTGCAATGCAGAGCAATATTGATAAGCTCTACGAGGCATTCTGCACGCAGGAATAGGTAAAGAAAGGAGAAGCACGATGCGTAAAATTATAGAGCCATGCGGTTTTCACTGTATTAAAATGAACCATCTTGGGGTAAGCTTCGGGGATCAGGTGATCCTAGATGATGTGAACATCCATATTCACTGCGGTTCACTGAATGCCGTCATTGGAAAAAACGGAGCAGGAAAATCAACCCTGATCCGTGCGATCTTAGATGATATTCCGCATACTGGAACGATTGAGTTCAAGGACACGAAGGACGGCCATATGCAGAAATTAAAGATCGGATATGTACCGCAGTCGGTCAATATCGAGAAAAACACACCGGTCAGTGTGTATGATCTGATAGCAAGCTTTGAATCGAATGCACCGGTTTTTCTCCATAAGAAAAAAAAGCTTTATGAAGAGATTAAGAAGAATCTTGCTGTTTTTGAAGCAGAGGAGCTAATTGACAGGCAGGTCTGCAATCTTTCCGGCGGACAGCTGCAGAGGGTACTGCTTTCCATGGCAATTATGGATGACCCAAATCTTCTGCTTCTGGATGAACCGGTATCCGGAATTGATCAAAATGGTATGGAGCTTTTCTTCCAGACAATGGATTATCTGAAAAATCATTACGACCTTGCGGTAATTTTGATTTCCCATGATCTTGATTATGTTGCAAAATATGCAGATCAGGTGATCCTGATTGATCAGGGCAGGGCTGCAAAGCAGGGGAGTGTAAAGGAGGTCTTCGAAAGTCCGGAATTTGACCGGGTATTCGGAATGGCCGGGGAAGAGAAATGGCTTAGGGAGGAGGATGAAAATGATTGATCTGACATCCTGGCTGGAATATGGATTTATGAGAAATGCCTTAATTGCAGTGCTTATTATCACACCGTTATTCGGGCTTATGGGAACTATGATTGTTAATAAGAAAATGGCATTTTTTTCGGATGCACTGGGGCATTCCGCACTGACTGGAATTGCGGTCGGCATTGTATTTGGAGTGCAGGATACAACGTTTTCCATGATTGTGTTTGCAATTATTTTTGCGTTGCTTTTAAATAGGATCGGAAGTAAGAATACAGCATCGACGGATACGATCATATCCGTGTTTTCGTCCTGCTCGGTTGCAATCGGACTGGCGATACTTTCAAAGGGTGGGAATTTCAGTAAGTATTCAAGCCTTTTAGTTGGAGATGTCTTAAGCATTACAACGAAGGAGATCGTATATCTTGCAGTGATTTTTGCAGCAACGATCCTGTTTTGGATCTTTGGATTTAATAAGTTAAATGCAGTCTGTATCCACCGGACACTTGCAAGGAGTAAGCGTATACCGGTTGCGCTTATGGACAATCTGTTTGCAGTTTTTGTTGCGCTGATTGTTATGCTTTCAATTAAGTGGATTGGAATTATGATTATCAATGCGCTTTTGATTCTGCCTGCGGCATCAAGCCGGAATATTTCTGTGAATATGCGGGAATATCACTTGTATTCCATTGTGTTTTCCGTGTTTTCCGGACTGGTTGGTTTATTTGTGTCCTATTACACGAATGTCGCAACCGGACCGATGATCGTAATTATTGCATCGATCATCTTTTTCCTTACGTATTTACTGGGGAGTAAAATTAAGGAATAAAAAAATATAGAAGAAGGGGTGTGCATTTTATGAAAAAATCACATCACCAGATGGACCGGGCCATGCTTGCATCTCTTCTGATGCTTTCGTGGCCTACCATTTTGGAATCATTACTGGAAACGATCGTACAGTATGTGGATACAGCGATGGTCGGACATCTTGGGGCAGACGCGACTGCAACGGTATCCTTAAGTTCGACCTATACCTGGCTCATAAACAGTGTGATGAGTGCGATGGGTGTCGGTTTCCTTGCCTACATTGCAAGGGCAATCGGAGAAAAAAACGAAGAGAAGATAAAAAAGGCAGCAGGTCAGACGGTTCTTGTGACACTGATTACAGGAAGCATTCTTATGATTGTCACGCTTGGAATCGCACCGTTTATGCCGGTGTGGATGGGGGCGGATGAGGCGATCCGCCATGATGCAGCAGTCTATTTTATCTGGATCAACCTTCCTATGGTATTCCGTGCGGCAACGATTATTTTTGGTGCAGCAATCCGTTCCACAGGAGATACAAAATCACCGATGATCGTGAATCTGATCGTGAATGTAGTCAACATTGTATTTAACTATATTTTAATCTATCCGTGTGGACTGGGGGCAGTTGGAGCTGGTATTTCATCTGCAATTTCGTTTGTAATCGGTGGTATGCTTATGACAATTGTATTGTTCCGGAATCAAACACTGCAGATCGAGCGGAAGAATATCCGGCTGAACCGAACAGTACTTGCACCGATCATGGCGATCGGTGTTCCGGTTATGTGCAACCGGATCATGTCCTGCAGCGGCTATGTGGTTGCGACAAGCTTTGTCTCCTCGATGGCAACGACCGTCTATGCAGCACATTCGATTGCAATTACCGCAGAGGAAATGTTTTACATTCCGGGTTATGGCATGCAGGCGGCAACGTCAACGCTGATTGGGAATGCGATCGGGGAACGTAACCGGAAAAAGGAGCGCAGTGTGATCCTGACTGCGATTATGGTCATCTTCGTGATTATGTGCGTGACCGGACTTCTGCTTTTTCTTGGGGCAGAATTGATGATGGGACTTTTTACAAATGATCCCAAGGTTATTGCAATCGGAAGCAGACTGCTTCGCATTGTCGCTTTCACGGAGCCGATCTTTGGAACAACTGCGGTCATGGAAGGAATCTATAACGGAATGGGACGCACGAAGTATCCGTTTGTTGTGGAGCTTATAAGCCGATGGGGAGTGAGGATCTTTGGATCATTTCTCGTTGTCCGGGTGTTCCATCTTGGAATCACACAGGTTTGGTACTGCATGATCGGGGATAATATCTTGAAGGCAATGCTTATGGCTGGCGGACTGATACGGATTTTGCGCAGACAAAGAGAATAGGATAGGAAAAAGAGAGGGAAAAACAATGGCAGATGCACAGGTATTAAGAATGCGATTACAGAAAATTGACCACAAAGGATATCCGGCATATAAGGAAACAAAAGGCTCGTATGACTTTGACGGCTTTACACTTTCCATTGACCATGTGCAGGGTGATCCGTTTGCAGCACCGTCAGAGCTTCATATCGAGGTCAGTGGAAAACAGGCCAGGTTCCCGGAAGAATGTTACGATACAAGGGAAAAGCGGATCGCGCTCCAGGATCATCTTCTGCGTCAGTTTGGAAAAAGCATCGCAGCAATGGACCGTGTGGCAAAGGGAAGCGGAAAGAGTGGCCGCGTGTTTATCACAAGATGTGGCCAGGAAATTTTAGACCGTACGGCGTGTCAGATCCACCCGTCCGAAGGAAGGATTACCGTGCATTTTCAGGTTGGATTTCCGGCAAACGGCAGAACAATAAACAGCAGGGAGCTTGAAAAAGTGCTTTTTGAGCTTCTTCCTGGCTGTGTGGAAAAGACCTTGTTTTATAACCGGTATTCGAAAAAGGAAAAGGATGCGGTGGAACAGGTGCGCGCACTTGCAGAGGATCAGACATCCCTTAGAAATCAGCTTAAGGAACAGGGGCTTATTGCGTTTGTGGCAGATGGGGCAGTGCTTCCGCGTGAAAGTGGAGCCGTAAGCCGCCCAATGAAGGACGCAGTCGCATTTTCTTCCCCGGAATCCATGGCAGTCACACTTATACTTCCAAACCATGGCGAAATCCGTGGCATGGGAATCAAAAAGGGAATTACACTGATTGTCGGAGGCGGTTATCACGGGAAGTCTACACTCTTAGATGCTCTGGAGCTTGGGGTGTACAATCATATTGCAGGAGACGGCAGAGAATTTGTTATGTGCGAGGATACCGCAGTAAAATCACGCGCAGAGGATGGCAGGGCTGTCCATGAGGTTGACATTTCCTGCTTTATCAAAAACCTTCCAAATGGAAGAAATACGACTTGTTTTTCGACGGAGGATGCAAGTGGAAGTACCTCGCAGGCAGCAGGAATGGTCGAGGCGGTTTCGGCAGGGGCTGGGGTGCTCCTTCTTGATGAGGATACGAGTGCGACGAATTTTATGATCCGTGACAGTCTGATGCAGCGCGTTGTGCATGAAAAAGAGGAGCCGATTATTCCATTTATCGACCGGGTGCGTGCGTTGTATGAGAAGAAGGATATTTCAACGATCCTTGTTGCAGGAAGCAGCGGTGCGTATTTTTATGTGGCAGATACGGTTATCCAGATGAAGGAATACCGCGCATATGACATTACTGGAATGGCAAAAGAAGAAGCCCAAAAAGCGGCATCCGGGAAAATGCTCCCTGGCGCACTGGAGGAAGAATTTCAGGTGGATGAAGGAAGGCGGGTTTTAAAGAGGAACCGTATCTTTGATAATCCGCGCACGAAGATCCGCACAAATGGGATGAATGGACTGTCGGTTGACCATAAGGAGATTGATTTGCGTCTTGTGGAACAGCTTGTTGACGAAGAGCAGGTTACGGCACTTGGTGCAATTCTGCGTTATGCTTATAAAAAGCTTGCAAATGATAAGCTCACCATGCAGCAGATTCTTGATCAGATCGAAGCACTGCTCGATGCAAAGGGACTTGAAGCACTCGGAAGCCGCGGACTTGCAAGACCGAGAAGGCTTGAGATCGCGGCATGCTTAAACCGGTTCCGGATGCTGCAATAGGATTGTTGCAAAAAGTTATATAAAGTTATATAATAAACAAAAAGTTATATAAGATTATATAAGAGGCATCATATGAGTAATCCATTTACATTATCATTTGGGAAAAAACCACTACAATACATTTCACGAATTGTTCAGACAAATCAGATTACAGAGGATTTTTGTGCGGCTGTGCCGTCAAATCAGATCTTTATGATCACAGGAGTCCGAGGGGCTGGCAAAACGGTTATGATGACGAGTATCGCCGGAGAGCTGAGAGAGCAGGAAAACTGGATTGTTGTTGAGTTAAATCCTACAAGAGATCTTCTTTTAAGTCTTGCAGCAAAAATATACAGTTTACCGGAGATGCATGCGAGATTTTTAAATGCAAGATTTGATTTTTCCGCGTTTGGACTTGGTGTATCGATTGAAAATGCTGCACCGGTTACCGACATTGAAAATGTGCTGGAGCTGATGCTTGCTGAAATCAAAAAGGCAGGAAAAAGATTGCTTATTACAATCGATGAGGTGACCAACTCCGAGTATATCCGTATTTTTGCAAGTGCTTTTCAGATATTCATAAGAGAGGATTATCCGATCTTTTTGATTATGACAGGTCTGTATGAGAATATCTATGATTTACAGAATGACAAAGCACTTACTTTTTTGTACCGGGCACCTAAAATTATGCTGGAGCCGTTAAATTATACAGCTGTAAGAAAAAATTATATGGATATTTTTGAACTGGATATAGCAGAGGCGGAGAAAATGACCGAGCTTACCAAGGGATATCCATTTGCGTTTCAGGTGCTTGGTTATCTTTACTGGGAATATCGCAAGAGCAAAAGCCTGGAAGAAATACTGCCGGAATATGATCAGTATCTGGATGAATATGTGTACAGTAAGATCTGGTCGGAACTTTCCGGGCAGGATAAAGCGATTCTGGGAGTGATTTCAGAAACCGGGGAGACAAGGGTAAAAGAGATTCGCGGGAATCTGAATATGAATTCCGGACTTTTTTCCGTATATCGGGATCGCTTAAAACGAAAGGGCGTTATTGATACCAGGGAATATGGACGGATGGCACTCGCACTTCCAAGATTTGATGAGTTTGTAAAGCTCAGGCAGCTATAAGGGCGGTAGGAAAATACTGAAATTTGCAGTAATGCATAAAGTTTTCACGAAAGAAAGCCGATGTAATATAATAGAAAACAAGTACATGAAAACATGATGGGACGGATTCCCGCAGGATACCAGGGAGGGTTATCAGATGAGTGTAAATGCAGTAAATAGTTATTATGGAAGCACAGCTTCAGCAGTAAAAAATGACAAGACCGAGAACACTTCTTCCAAGTCAGAGAAGAAAGCGGAAAGCAGTTTAGGAAAGAGCGGCTTTAATGATACCGCAGCCGTTTATGAGAAGTCTTCTGCGACTACAAAGGAAGGCGTAACACAGAAGAAGGACAATGCGGCAATTATCGCTCAGATGAAAGCGGATACCGAGAAGCGCACACAGCAGCTAACAGATCTTGTCCATCAGATGATTTCCCAGCAGGGAAAGACATTAGGAAAAGCAGATAGTATCTGGTCGTTCCTTGCAGGAGGAGATTTTACAGTATCTCCGGAGGTAAAAGCGCAGGCACAGGCAGATATCGCAGAGGACGGATACTGGGGTGTTAATCAGACATCTGACCGCATTTTAGATTTTGCAAAGGCTTTGTCCGGGGATGATCCAAGCAAGGCAGATGAGCTTTTAAGTGCATTTAAGAAGGGCTTTGAGCAGGCAACCAAGTCCTGGGGCAAGGATCTTCCATCCATTTCACAGGATACCTATAAGGCTGTGGAAGAGAAATTCAACAAGTGGAAGAATGAGGCAGAGACAAAGACCGAAGAATAAAAAGCTTTTGGTAAGAGACATGGGACAGATTGCGGATTTGTTCCATGTCTTTTTTATGAACAGGAAAGTGTAAGAAAAAGGAGTGGGGGAACAATGTATCAGAAATTAATGACATGCCTTGAAAGTGTAAAAAAGAAGATTGATTTTAAACCGGAGGCAGCACTGATTCTTGGATCCGGGCTTGGGGATTTCGCCGATGGAATCCAGATCGAACAGACCATGGACTACAAAGATATCGAAGGATTTCCGGTTTCTACGGTAAAAGGGCATAGAGGCCGCTTTGTATTTGGCTATGTGGAACAGACGCCGGTTGTGATCATGCAGGGACGTATTCACTATTACGAAGGCTATGAGATGTCCGATGTGGTTCTTCCAACACGTTTGATGGGAATGCTCGGAGCAAAGAAGATCCTTCTTACCAACGCAGCTGGTGGATGTAATCCGTCGTATAAGCCGGGCGATTTTATGATGATCACAGACCATATTACAACCGGAGTGCCAAGTCCGTTAATCGGACCAAACATCGATGAGCTTGGAACAAGATTCCCGGATATGAGTGAGGTGTACAGCAGACGGCTTCAGGATGTAATCCGGAAATGTGCCACAGAGTGCAAGATTGCATTGCAGGAGGGCATTTATATCCAGTTTACAGGACCAAATTACGAGACTCCGGCGGAGGTAAGGCTTGCACAGCGCTTGGGGGCGGATGCGATCGGAATGAGTACCGCATGCGAGGCAATGGCAGCACATCATATGGGAATGGAGGTCTGTGGCATTTCCTGCATCACAAATATGGCAGCCGGAATTTCAACAGAACCGCTAAACCATAAGGAAGTGCAGGAAACCGCAGACCGTGTGTCAAAATCATTCAAGGAGCTTGTTACGAGAGTTGTGGTAAATATAGGCAATTGCGAAACTCATAGTTAAGCAGGATTTCATTGTGAAAAGTGACAAAAAGATTAAGAAGACACTGGG
>CAKRLN010000087.1 GCA_934359535.1 uncultured Lachnospiraceae bacterium | reverse complement strand
ACCTCTTCCTTCGTTCCAACACACACAATCTGGCTTCCCTTTACTGCTACCCCACCGTCAAGCACCCTTTTGCTTTTCGATGGAAGAATCCCATCACTTAAAATAATATAATCTGCTTCCATATGTCACCACCCATAAAAAAAGGAGTCCTCTGTTTCCAGAGAACTCCGTTGTTCTTTTTTATTCTATCAAATGAATGGCTGCTTGTAAAGCATTTTAGAACAATCCCTTCACTGCCGGGTACAGGCGTTTGAATTCCTGATAACGTGCCTCGTATTTTTCCACAAGCTCTGGATCTGGCTCGATTGTATCCACAACCTTCACAAGCTTTTGGCATGCTGTTTCCACATCTGCAAATTCTCCACAGCCAACTGCTGCAAGAATTGCTCCACCATAGCCCGGTCCCTCTTCACTTTCAATGATATCGAGCTTTACATTCATAACGGCTGCAATGATTGTTCTCCAGAGCGGGCTTTTTGCTCCGCCGCCACAGATCTTGCTCCGCTCGATTCTAATTCCAAGGCTTCTTGCCACCTCAAGGGAATCGCGGAGACCAAAGGCAACGCCTTCTAATACCGCCTGTGTCATATCCTCTCTTGTCGTATCCATCGACATTCCGATAAACATGGCTCTGGCATCCGGATTGTTGTGCGGTGAACGCTCTCCCATCAGGTACGGAAGATAGAATACATGGTTTTCTCCAAGCTTTGTAATATTTTTCTGCTCCGCCGGATAATCCCTGGTCTTTAAAATCTCATCCATCCACCATTTGTTGCAGGAAGCAGCGGATAACATACAGCCCATCAGATGATAGCCACCGTCCGCATGGTCAAAGGAGTGCAGCGCGTTATGATCATCCACACCAAACCTGTCACTGGAAATAAACAGTGTTCCACTTGTTCCAAGGGACAGATTACAGCGCCCCGCGCCAACCGTTCCGGTTCCAACTGCTGCCGCTGCATTATCACCGGCGCCAGCAATGATCTTTACTTCCTGGGATAAACCAAGCTCACCCGCAATATCTGCTTTTAACGTCCCGACAACCTCGTAGCTTTCGTACAGCTTCGGAAGCATCTCCTCCGTCACATGACAGATATCAAGCATCTCTTTTGACCAGCATTTGTGTTCCACATCAAGAAGCAGCATTCCGGATGCATCCGAATAATCGGTACAGAAGGTACCGGACAGACGGTATGCAAGATAATCCTTTGGAAGCATGATCTTTCTCACACGCGCCCAGAGCTCTGGTTCGTTTTTCTGCATCCAGAGGATCTTTGGAGCGGTAAAGCCTGCAAACGCGATATTTGCCGTGTATTTCGAAAGCTTGTCTTTTCCAATCTCATTATTTAAGTAGTCCGTCTCTGCTGTGGTACGTCCATCATTCCATAAGATTGCCGGGCGGATTACCTTATCATGCTCATCTAAGGTAACAAGGCCGTGCATCTGTCCGCCAAAGCTGATTCCAGCCACCTCACTCTTGTCGCACTCAGATAAAAGCTCCTTTAACCCATCCACCGACTGGCTGAACCAGTCGTATGGATTCTGCTCTGACCAGCCCGGATGTGGGAAGGAAAGTGCATATTCACGGGATGCAATTTTTATAATCTGTCCATTCTGATCCATCAAAAGCAGCTTGACTGCCGATGTTCCAAGGTCAACTCCGATATATAACATACGTGCCTCCTATGCAAATGGATTTTCCGTTGGGTAACGGTCACCAGCAGGCTGGTTGTAACCAATCTCTTCTACCGGTACACCGATGTATTTGAATACTTCATATAATGCTTTTCCGTAATGTCCAAATGCAACGGCTCCGTGATGTGGGAAATTCTTCTCGATCAGTACATGACGGTAGAATCTGCCCATCTCAGGAATTGCGAAAATTCCGATGGAACCAAAGGATCTTGTTGCAACCGGAAGAACCTCACCGTGTGCGATGTAAGCGCGCAGCTTGCAGTCCGCGGTGCTCTGCAGACGGAAGAAGGTAATATCGCCTGGCTTGATATCTCCCTCTAAGGTTCCATTTGTTACCTCGATCGGAAGGCTTCTTGCCATGATCTTCTGATATCTCATCTCACAGAAAGCAAGCTTGCTTGATGCGGTATTTCCACAATGGAAGCCCATGAAGGTATCCTTTAAGGTATATGGATATTTGCCCTCGATATCCTCTTTGTACATATCTGCGGGTACGGAGTTATTGATATCCAGTAAGGTTACGGTATCCTCACTTACGACAGTTCCAATGAACTCGCTTAAGCATCCGTAGATATCAACCTCACAGGATACCGGAATGCCCTGTGCAGTCAGACGGCTGTTTACATAGCATGGTACAAATCCGAACTGTGTCTGGAATGCAGGCCAGCATTTTCCAGCAATCGCAACATATTTGCGGTAGCCTCTGTGCTCCTCTACCCAATCCTTTAAGGTCAGCTCATACTGTGCAAGCTTTGGAAGAACCTCCGGTTTTTTATTTCCGGCACCAAGCTCTTTTTCCATCTCAGCAACAATAGCTGGAATTCTTTCATCCCCTTCGTGCTTGTTGAACGCTTCAAATAAATCAAGCTCAGAATTCTCCTCAATCTCAACACCAAGGTTATATAACTGCTTAATCGGTGCATTGCATGCTAAGAAGTTTAATGGTCTTGGTCCGAAGCTGATGATCTTTAAGCTGTTCAATGCAACAATGGCGCGCGCGATCGGCTCAAACTCATGGATCATATCTGCGCATTCCCCGGCAGTTCCTACCGGATACTCTGGAATGTAAGCCTGTACGTTGCGAAGCTTTAAGTTATAGCTTGCATTTAACATTCCACAGTAAGCATCTCCACGGCCATCCATTAAGCTGTCTCCAGACTCCTCTGCTGCTGCAATGAACATTTTCGGTCCGTCAAAATGCTTAGCAAGCAGCGTCTCGGAAATCTCAGGTCCGAAGTTTCCAAGGTATACAACAAGTGCATCACAGCCTGCTGCTTTTACGTCCTCTAAAGCCTGGACCATATGGATCTCACTCTCAACGATGCAGACCGGACACTCATAGATATGCTCCTCACCGTATTTTGCTTTGTATGCATCGATTAATGCCTTTCTTCTATTTACAGAAAGACTTTCCGGGAAACAGTCTCTGCTGACTGCAACAACTCCGATTTTGATATTTGGCATGTTACTCATGTTCTTTTCCTCCTGAAATTAAAATCGTATTTTCTACCATCTTCTTGATTAAATGGAAATATTTTCACCCTGTAAGCCGTTAAAGGCGCCTTCAATGTTTGCATCCTCATGCGCGATCAGCCATTTGTTCTTTGCTGTCATAAGCCGGTCCTCGCCGCCCTGTAAGGTAAAATCAATGTCTGTATTCGTTCCCTTTGGAAGAATTACAACGCATTTAAATCCGTCCCCGCCCTGGCTGCAAGGTGCATAGTGCAATGTTGTCGCATACATCTCGACAACGGTTCCTGCCGGAACGAAAAATGCTTCGATATTTGCAGTATCATAGGTATGATCCTCTTTTACATCAAAAAGCCTTCCTAAAAGGAGTACCATATCTGTTACCGCAATGTTGATCTCAGAATTTCTGTGGTACTCTACTGCATTTAATTTCTTATTGTGTCCATTACAATATCCGATCTGGATCGGAAGTCCGCCAAACACACGGTTTTTAAAGTCTTCTGCCTCTTTTTGTGCTTCCATCTCTTCTACGGATGGCACATAAATGACATCCTCCGGGAGTGGTGTATGCTCCATTTCACGGATGATCTTTGTGCATTCCAGGTCATCCCAGACTTTTCCGTATGCACGGAATTTTTCATCTAAAACTGAATAAATCTCCATATCTGCCCCCTGTATTCTTGATATTGCAAGTATAACAGGACGCAGACATGGAGACTACCGGTTTCTTGTCATTCCAATGTCACTTTTTTGTCTTTTTTTAATTGTTTCCGATATTCGTTTGGAAGAATGCCTAAGCGTTTCCTGAACAGATTCGAAAATGCTTTGCTATTTGCAAAGCCATGTTCTAAGGCAATTTCACTGATCTGCTTATCCGTTTCCTCGAGATCTAGCATGGCATGCTCAAAGCGCACACTCTGCAAATAGTCCTTATAATTGATCTTCGCATAGCGCATAAACATCCTTGAAAGATATGACGGCGAGTAACCAAACATGGCTGCAAGCTTCTCAAGGGATATCTCTTCCGTATAATGCTCCTTCAGATAACCGGTGATCATGCCAAGCCTTCTTAGCTTCCGGTTGTTTTTTACAAGCTCCTCATGTACGGTAAGCTTTCTATACTTTGTCACAAGCAGATACTGCATATGATAAAACGTACTCATCATAAGCAGATCATACCCCTCTGGTTTTTCCGTATACAGGGAAAAAAGAGAAAACAGCATATCCGTGATCTGCCCGTCACAGCTTTTGTCGCTGTGCGAAAACCAGATAAACTGTTCCTCCGTATAATATGCTGCAAACAGATTTAATGGAATCTGCAGCACGATCGTCCGGTTCGGCTTCGGTGCATGGATCGCATGAACCTCGTTGCTGTTTACAATAATAAAATTGCCAGCAGTAAGCGGATAACGCTTCTCATTTAAAATAAATTCAAGCGCTCCCTCCTGTACCGCAAAAATCTCAATGGAACGGTGCCAGTGCTTCTCTCTTAAGTATTTTCCATTATTTCCCTCGAACAAAAAGAGCTTAAACGGAAATCCCTCGCTCGGGACAATGACCTCATGCTGATAAACCGGGGTATTCATTACATGTTTCTGGAAATGTCAAGACATTTCTCCATTGCTTCAAATACCGCGCTGCGCAGTCCCTTTTCCTCTAACACACGGACCGCCTGGATCGTGGTCCCTGCCGGAGAGCATACCATATCCTTTAATTCGCCCGGATGCATGCCAGTTTCAAGTACCATCTTTGCACTGCCCAAAACTGCCTGCGCTGCAAAGGTATAGGCCTGTTTTCTTGGCATTCCGCCTGCGACCGCTGCATCTGCCATTGCTTCGATAAACATAAAAACATAAGCCGGTGAGCTTCCGCTTACCGCAGTCACAACGTCCATCAGATGCTCCGCAATTACCTCCGTCTTTGAGAATCCGCTGCAGATGTCGCAGACAAGTGCTGTCTCCTCCTCTGTCACATTCTCATTGACGCACATACCCATCATGCCTTCTTTTACCATTGCTGGTGTATTCGGCATTGTGCGGATAATCTTCTTGTCGTTTCCGATCTGTTCTGCTAACCATGCAAGCGTCTTTCCTGGTGCAATGGAAATGATAAGCTGCCCTGCGCGCACCGAATCCTTGATCTCTTTTAACACCTCTTCATAAAACTGCGGCTTTACCGCAAGGAATAAAAGCTCCGCAAACTCTGCCACAGCCCGGTTGTCCTGTGACGTCAAAACACCAAGCTCCGTTTTCTTTTTCTCTAATGACTGCGCAGTTTTCGCAGAAATCATAATCTCAGAGCCTTTGCATTTCCCAGAATCCAAAATTCCCTTTACCATTGCAGTTCCCATGTTGCCACAGCCAATAAAACCTATTTTCATATTATTTGTCTCCTTTTTAAATATGTGATGATTCATAGCGGCTTCCAAAGAGCTTCGTATGAATGCGGTATGCGAAAAGCACCGGCTTTTCAATCAAACGCTTCAATACGATCTGGATCTCTTCCTTCGGATGGATCGGCTTTACTAAAATCGTGCGGATTCCCGCTAGGTTTGCGCCCATCACATCGGTAAAAATCTGATCCCCGACAAAGATCGTGTTCTCCGCCGTCGTTCCCATCTTCTCCATTGCTTTTTTATAATTGGCAGGATTTGGTTTTCCCGCTTTAAAAATGTAGTTCACATGAACCGCATCATGAAACATTTTCACGCGTGGTTCTTTATTGTTCGATAGCAGGGTACACGCATACCCAAGCTCCTTTAAATGTGCAAACAATGCCACCGCACGCTCATCCGCCGGAGCCCCATGGGGAACTAAGGTATTATCAATATCAAAGATCACACCGCGGTAGCCCGCCTGATAGAGCTTGTCAAAATCAATGACATAGGTGGATTCCAAGTATTCGCCTGGATAGAAAAAACTCATTCTGATTCTCCTTTTTGTCTGTTGCTATCTTAGGTAATTGCGAAACTCTCCCAAATTTACGAATACATGTACTGCAAGCACAAATAACCGCAGGCACGCTCTCGCTATATTGCCACGTGCAACGGTACTAAGCGACCAAAATACGGTCGCTAAGGACCGGCCGTGGCAGAATGCCTGCTTATTATTTTGTGCTCACAGTACATGTTCAATTTACTTTCTGCAAGTGTCGCAATTGCCTATTACTGGTATGATACACGAACTGCGCCGGTGCTATGCAGCTTGCGCAATTCTATGCTACTACCATTAAAACACAAAAAGCCGTATCGGGCAACCTCCCCGATACGGCTTTGTATATTCTGAATAGTTACTCTAAATGTTAAAATTCTCGATATCCCTGACTGCTGGCGAAGCCTTGGTATTCTTCTTTGCCCCTTCTGTTCCGACAAAAAACTGATATTGCATTAACACCTGATCCTTCTCAAGCCCAGAAAGCGCCTTCTCAACATCAAGGCTGTTTAAATCACTGTCTGCGCCCTTCAGTTCATAGGAAGCATTCGGATTATATTCCTTCGCATAATCCGCTGCGCTGTAGGTCTGGCGTGATCGAACTTCGGCATAATTGTCTGCATTCTGTGATGCCACACCAGATAAGTCTGTGCCGTTTCCGGCATCCTTCACCTGCGCGATCTGCTGAAGTCTTAGCTCATGAAGCTTTATGGAATTATATTCATAGAATTCTGCATATGGACGAATTCCGGAAATATTCATAATCCTCTTCCATCTGACTGACCACTTATCAGCCTTTCTTCCTTTCTGTGTATTTTACCATATCTGTTCCGTCTCAGGTATTACGTTCTATATATCGGCATATTCCCCAGTTCCTTAATAGGAAAAGAGTATCCTATACCATCATTTTTTTCAACTCATTTAAAAAGGTATTCACATCCTTAAATTCCCGGTATACCGACGCAAACCGCACATAAGCAACCGGATCAAGGTCCCGGATCTTATCCACAACGATCTCTCCGATCTCACTGCTTGATATCTCCTTTGCCTCACGGTTAAAAATCTCTACCTCTACCTCATCGATCATCTTCGTGATCTGTTCCGCTGAAATCGGGCGCTTATGACATGCTCTCAGCACACCTGCCTCAATCTTGGAACGGTCATACTGTTCCCTGTTATTGTCCTTCTTGATCACGATAAGCGGAATTGTCTCCACCTTCTCATAGGTTGTAAAACGCTTCTTACAATCATCGCAGAGTCTTCTGCGCCGGATTGCATTATTATCATCCGCTGGCCTTGAATCAATCACGCGGGTATTCTCACTGCTGCAAAATGGACACTTCATACGCCTCTTCCTCCTGCATTCCTCGGTATCCTCTTACTTTGTCTACAGTATATCTTTCCCGAAAATGAATGTCAACCGCTATAGTTTCTTTTTCATCTCTTTCTCATCAAGTTCCACAAGAATAATATCCGGACCAATCCTTACGATATTGCACCACGGAATCCAGAATTCAAAATCATGGCACAGACAGCCAAAATACTTGGGTGGCCCCGGAACAATGATCGCACAGATTTCTCCGCTTCTCGGATCAAAGTCCAGATCCCGCACCGTACCAAAGCAACGGCAGTCCGTCACATTTACAACTTCCTTATCACATAACTCGGAATAACGCATAACAGCCCCCGGCTTATCATAAATAGATGCAGCGGTTTGACATCGCTACACTATTTATATACGCTGGAGGCTGCCCAAAAAGACTATGTATTTATACGTTAAAACGGAATAAAATCACATCGCCGTCTTTTACCACGTAATCCTTTCCTTCCATTCCGACAATTCCCTTCTCTCTCGCTGCGGAAAGACTTCCATTGTCTAAAAGATCCTGATAGTTTACGACCTCAGCCTTGATAAAGCCGCGCTCAAAATCGGTATGGATCTTACCTGCTGCCTGCGGTGCCTTTGTTCCCTTTTTAATCGTCCATGCACGGCACTCATCCTCACCAGCTGTCAAAAAGCTGATCAGTCCAAGCAGACTGTAGCTTGCTGCTACTAACTTGTCAAGACCCGACTCCTTTAAGCCAAGATCCTCCAAAAACATCTGCTTCTCATCATCGTCAAGCTCTGCAATCTCCTGCTCAATCTGGGCACAGATCACAAATACCTCACTGCCTTCCTTTGCTGCCATCTCACGGACAGCTGCCACATGTGGATTATTCACTCCATCATCTGCAAGATCATCCTCAGAAACATTTGCAGCATAGATTGTTGGCTTTGCGGTCAAAAGATTATATCCGGCATACCAGGCCTCCATATCCTCATCATCCGGCACCTCAAAGGTACGTGCCATTTTGCCATCCTCAAGATGCGCCTTTAACGCATTCAAAAGCTCAAGCTCCTTCGCAAGCGTCTTATCCATACGTGCCTGCTTTGCAACCTTTGCAATTCTTCGATCCAGAATCTCAATATCAGAAAAGATCAGCTCAAGATTGATCGTCTCAATATCTCTTGCCGGATCAATGCTTCCATCTACGTGAACAACGTTTGGATCCTCAAAGCATCGTACCACATGCACGATTGCATCAACCTCACGGATGTTTGCAAGGAACTGGTTTCCAAGTCCCTCACCCTTGCTTGCACCCTTTACCAGACCTGCAATGTCAACAAATTCAATCACTGCCGGAGTTACCTTCTTTGTATGATATAATTCTCCAAGCTTTTTGATCCGGTCATCCGGAACTGCAACAATTCCGACATTCGGATCGATCGTACAGAATGGATAATTCGCTGACTCAGCACCCGCCTTGGTCAGTGAATTAAAAAGCGTACTCTTTCCAACATTTGGAAGTCCAACGATTCCTAATTTCATTTTTTATATTTCCTCCTATAAATTCTTTGATTTCAAGGGATTTCAGCATGCTTATTTTTGCAAGTGGGCCATTTAGTGGGCCATTACATTGCCATAAGCGCTTCTGCTACCAAGTCCATTTCTTTTTTCTTTTCTTCCTCGGTAGTATGAA
>CAKRLN010000086.1 GCA_934359535.1 uncultured Lachnospiraceae bacterium | reverse complement strand
CCATATGATATAGCATCACATTCTCTTTTGCGCGCTGCAAAGGTCCAACATTCACATCCATCGCGATCGCGCCTGGAATTTTCTGTCTCTGGACCAGTGCAATTGGTACATATCCGTGATCCGTGCCGATATCCGCAAGGATATGGCCCGGTGTCACCATGGAAGCAACTGCCTTCATTCTCTTCGACAGCTTTACCATTTTATTCCAGATAATCCTTTAATTTACGGCTTCTGCTCGGATGACGCAGCTTACGCAGAGCCTTTGCTTCAATCTGACGGATACGTTCTCTGGTAACGTTAAATTCCTTACCAACCTCTTCCAGCGTACGTGCCCGTCCGTCCTCTAAACCAAAGCGGAGGGTAAGAACCTTCTGTTCACGCTCGGTTAACGTTCCAAGAACCTCTTCTAACTGTTCCTTCAATAAAGTAAATGCTGCTGCATCTGCCGGAACCGGAACATTTTCATCACGGATAAAGTCTCCCAGATGGGAATCCTCTTCCTCTCCGATCGGAGTCTCAAGAGAAACAGGCTCCTGGGAAATCTTTAAGATCTCACGGACTCTCTCAACCGGCATCTTCATCTCTTCTGCAATCTCCTCCGGGCTTGGCTCACGGCCTAACTCCTGAAGCAGCTGTCTTGATACACGGATCAGCTTATTAATCGTCTCAACCATATGAACCGGAATACGGATCGTTCTCGCCTGGTCGGCAATGGCTCTTGTAATCGCCTGACGAATCCACCATGTCGCATAGGTGGAGAACTTATAACCCTTGCGGTAATCGAACTTTTCAACAGCCTTGATCAGACCAAGATTTCCCTCCTGAATCAAGTCAAGGAAGAGCATGCCGCGGCCAACATAACGCTTTGCAATGCTGACAACAAGACGAAGGTTAGCCTCAGCCAGACGCTTTTTGGCATCGGAACCAAAGTCTACATCCCTTTGCAGTTCTTTGATCTCTGCCTTAAGCTCCTCCTTCTCCTCGTCAGAAGCCTCCTCCATGCGCTCCTTTAAGATCGCAATCTTCTCGGACGCAACTGCACCGGCTTCCATCTTCTGTGCAAGCTCAATCTCCTCCTCAGCACTAAGAAGCGGCACCTTACCGATCTCCTTTAAATACATGCGGACCGGATCCTCGACACTGACACCTTCCGGAACAGACAAATCGATCTTCTCAAGCTCAACCTCTTCGTCCTCATCATCTAAGATCAGAGCATCATCATCGTCATCATCATTGCTGATACGTAACACATCAATGTTATTATGCTCCAGATATTCCAAAACCAGTTCAAACTTTTCAGCATCAAGCTCCATGTCCTTGAAGAAATCACTGATTTCCTGATACTCTAACATATTCTTTTTCTTCCTGCCGAGTGCAAGAAGCTCTTTTAATTTTTCCTGAAACCTTGCCTTTGCTTCCGCTGTATTCACAGTTTCTACTTTTTCTTCTTTTTTCTTTGCCATTTCGTTTCGTCCTCTCAGGTTATTTACTATTTTGTCCTTAATCGATGGAAATATGCAGTTTTTCCAGCTGTTCTAAGGCTCGTTTATCTTCTACGACCTTCATAAGTCCCTTCATATCCGTAGGACTCAAATGGTCGGAACGGTATTTTATACTGTTATCCTTGATCCGTATAATCGTCTCGCGGATTGCCTTTTCCATGTCGCTTTTTGATTCGACCTTATGGATTCTTGCATTAAAAAGACTTGCAGCGTCACGCTGTTCCTCTTCGCTTTCAAACATGCTGATAATCATTGCAGGATTTACAGCCCCTGCACGCTCAAACTGGGCATACAATGCCTCTGCTACCCTGCGGTACAGCTCCTCGGTAAAATCCTCCGGTGTAAGAAATGACCGGACGGTCTGATAAAGCCCCGGATACTCAATCAGCCAGGTTAAAAGCAGCTTCTGTGACTGCTTCATTCCGTCTTCCTTTTTCTTCTTCTCCTGGACACCACTCTTGAGACGCGGTGTCTCCTTCGCGATTCCTTCCTTTGCCCCGAACTGGTTCACCAGATGTCTTAAATTTTCATAGCTGATCTGATATTTTGATGCAACTGCTTCTATATAGTTGTTGCGTTCCAGCTCTTCGGTAAAACCAAGAAGCATTTTGGCTGCTTCGTTGAAAAATGCTGTTTTCTCCTCCGGATCATTCATGTTGTGGCGCCCCTCTTCTATTCTGAGCTGGAATAAAAAGCTGTTCTCCGCCTGCGCGATCCGCTCCTCATAAGCCTCTCTTCCAAGCGCCTTTATGAATTCATCCGGGTCCTTGTACGGACGCATATTGACAACCTTTGCCGTAATCCCTGCATCCTTTAGGATCGGGATCGCCCGAAGTGCTGCCTTAACACCCGCACCATCGCTGTCGTAGGTCAGGTATACCTCCTTCGTATAGCGCCTTAAGAGATTAGCATGCCCAGCAGTCAATGATGTTCCAAGCGATGCAACCGCATTATCAAACCCAGCCTGGTGCAGCGCGATCACATCCATATAGCCCTCACAGAGCAGAATTTCTTCCTTTCTTGAGCTTCTTGCGAAATTAAGCCCATACAGATTCCGGCTCTTATCAAAAATCTTCGTCTCCGGAGAGTTCAGATACTTCGGTTCTCCCTCTCCCATAACACGCCCGCCAAAGCCAATTACCCTGCCTCGGACATCCATGATCGGAAACATTGCGCGGTTCCAGAACTTGTCATGTCCGCCCCGCACCTCATCGATTGAGACAAGCCCGCTCTCCTTCAAAAGCTCATCATCATAGCCCTTCCGCTTTAAATAGCGGTACAGATCGTCGCTGTACTGGTCAGAATAGCCAAGCCCGAATTTCTGCATTGTTTCATCCGAAAGCTTCCGTTCTTTAAAGTAATGATATGCATTCTTTCCTCTTTCACTCCTGAGAAGCATATAGAAATATTTGGCAGCCTCTTTGTTGATCTCAAGAAGCCTTGTCTTCTTATCCGCCTCTTTCTTCTGTGCCGATGTCAGCTCCTGCTTCGGGAGGGAAACCCCAGCACGGTCTGCAAGCGTCTCCATCGCTTCCGTAAAAGAAAAATTCTCATACTGCATCAGAAATGTAAAAACATTGCCTCCCGCCCCACAGCCGAAGCAGTAATACATCTGCTTGCCCGGTGACACCGAAAAGGAGGGCGTCTTCTCATTATGAAATGGACAGAGCCCAAAATATGTACTTCCTTTTTTCTGAAGATGCACATAGCCGCCAATTACATCTACAATGTCACTGCGCGAGCGCACCTCCTCAATCTGTTCATCTGAAAAGTATGGCACAAAAATGCCTCCTTTATATTCTAATATCCATCTACCTGCCATGCCTCTGGCAGAAAATATTCTCCAAACTTCGTGATTGCATACTGATCCGTCATCCCTGCGATATAATCGCAGACAATCCTGCCCTTATCTTCTCCTTGGCTCTCCATTCTGAGATACTTCTCCGGGAGAAGTGTGATATGCTCCATATAATAGGAATACAGCTGCTTTAGCATTGCCTTCGCCTTGACCTCTTCCTTCTTGGCAACCGGATTCGTGTATACATTCCGGTACATGAACTGTCTTAGCTCCTGCAAAGCCTCATACACTTCATCCGACATCCGGATGTCGCTCTTACCCATGCTATTTGTAATAATGTCATGGATCAGACAGTTGAGCCTTGCCTTCACATGAAAGCCAAGTGTCTTCCTAAGCTCAAGCGGAATATCCTCCTCCGAAAGAATCTGTGCGCGGATTGCGTCATCCACATCCGAATTCACATAGGCAATCTTATCGGAAAGCCTTACGATCTTTCCCTCTAACGTATGCGGCGTCGTCTTCATCTGATGGTTTAAAATGCCATCCCGCACCTCCCATGTCAGATTCAGGCCCTGCCCATCCTTCTCTAACGTCTCCACAATCCGGACGCTCTGCTCATTGTGATGGAACCCGCCCTCATAGACCTCATCCAAGGCGTATTCCCCTGCATGCCCAAACGGTGTATGTCCAAGATCATGTCCAAGTGCAATTGCCTCAACAAGATCCTCATTCAGCCTGAGCGCTTTTGCAATTGTCCGCGCATTCTGCGATACCTCAAGCGTATGGGAAAGCCTTGTACGGTAATGATCCCCTTTCGGTGTCAGAAACACCTGTGTCTTATTCTTCAGCCGCCTGAACGACTTGCTGTGTAAAATACGGTCTCTGTCCCTTTGAAACACCGGACGGATATCGCACTCTTTCTCCGGTCTCTCCCTGCCCTTTGATGAGGCACTCAGGCAGGCATACGGGCTTAGGTTCTCCCGCTCCCTTTCTTCCATCTGTTCACGTATCGTCATAAGCATGCTCCTTGCTCCAAACGGAATCTTTGCCAGTTTTGCGTATTACCTACATTTTTATAATTCGACACTCCATGCCGATTTCCTTTTTTTCCTACAGCTTTTTTGTGCTTTTTTAAAAATTATGTGTTGTTTCTTCTGTATTGCTGTTCTTCTATTTTTTCTGTTCTGCTGCTTCTTTTATGTTTTCGGAATTTTCCATCTGTGGCTGCTCATTGCCGCCAAGCACCGAAAGAAGGTCTTTTTCCAGATCTCCGGTAATCGCATTGTCGTAATTGCCGTAATAAAAATGATTATCCTTTACAATAATACAGCCAACCCAGTCTCCGCAGTTAATCTCGTCTCCAAATGCCTGCTTTGGTCCCGCATATCCACTGATTGTAAAATACGCATCATAATCCGAAAAATCTCCGGCATGGTAGTCCACACTTCCAAACAGCGCTTCCAGCTTTTCCACAAAATCCCGTTCGCAGATGGAATACCCGGTGCGGTCCTTGCTGTAGGCGGTCTCACTCATCCATTCCTCATCCCAGAGCACAAAAAGGGAATCGTTCTTCCATGCATTCTCCTTTTCCAGAAGATCTGAACGTTTGAAGGAATTCATATCCTTTCCATATTCCTCCAGATAATCCGGCTTTTTTGCCTCATCACATGGATACAGCAGATTTCCAACCGAAAGCTCATAAAAGCGGCTTTCGACATTCTCTCCCTTATTGGCAAAATACCCAAGCGGCTCTTCCTTTTCGTGACAGGAAAGTGTATCCGACACTGGAATATAAACATTTCCCACATATTCCATCGGTCCAAATGCAAAGTCCTCCGTCAGCGCCTCTGCGGCCTTTTTATAAGCAGTCTCCTGTTTTTTCCCATTTCCTCCAAGGAATAAAATAAGTACCGCGGTTGCTGACACAAGTACAATCGCTGACACGATTCCGGCCGCAGTAAGCTTTCTTTCTTCCTTTTCCTGCTGCAAGCGTTCCTCCGGTGTCAGTGCCTTTCCTGCACCCTCCTTCCGCTTCTCTTTCTGCTCTTTATGATACAATTTGCGATATTTTGCGACTATGTAAGCGCCTGCTGCAACAAGCACAAAAAATACAACTGCTCCAAAAAGGAACAGCCCTGCCTGCCATTTATGCGGCGTCACACAGAGAAACAAAGCATCCATAACGCTGTGGATCTTCGATCTCCCCTGTTTATCAATCCAGATATCGCAGACTGCACGCACCCCCCAGGCCACAACGCAGAATAAAGCTGCATCCAGTCCTGCATAGGCAAAAAAACAGCTTTTCCTGTGGATCAAGGTCAGTGGAAAAAGCGACATTACAAAGGATAATACAAGGATTGCCGCAAATACATAAGCCCACCGCTCCACAAGCGTACTTCCGTAGATGCTGTTAAAATACTCCTTTACATTCATGGTGCTGACGCTGCCCCAGCCGACAAGCTGGGCTGCCGTTAAGATAATCTTCATAACCGCCCAGATGATAAAGGACAGTCCAACATATACTGCCATTGTTTTCCGGACATCCGTCTCGCCCCATCCCTCTGTGTGCTTTCTGCCCCGGAAGGCATTTGTCCGGATTACATAAAAGGAGATCAGAATTCCAGCCCATAGCGGCAGTCCGCCCATCGCTCCAATTGTGACATTTACAAATAACATGGAAAGAACTGCCACCGCCATTGATATGACAAGCTGCACCGTCTGGTTCTCCATCTGCTCTGAAATATAGGTTCTTTTCTGCTCCATCCCACACAATGCCTCCGTAGAATTTCCCGATAAAGAAAAAAGGTGAAACAGCAACATGTGTTTCACCTTGAATGCGGAAGATGGGACTTGAACCCACACGATCGCAATGATCACAAGATCCTTAGTCTTGCTCGTCTGCCAGTTCCGACACTTCCGCATGTCGTTTCAGCTATGAAGTACTTCCTCACGCGACTTGATTATCATACCAAAGCTGAAACGAAATTGCAAGTACTTTTTTATTTTTTTGTTATATTTTTTGTCTACTCCACAAGCTGTCCATTCACCTCTAACTGAATGCCTTCATAATGAATATCCTCATCAAACCTCGCGTTTAAGGTACAGTCACCGTTTTCACTCTGTTCGAACGTGCTGCCATCCCACCGCGTCTCATTTGAAACAGGAATGCCATTTTTAAGAAGCTCCTGCCGGTTTCCGGAAGCATCAATCACTGCAAGGTTTTCAATCTTATTCTCATTTTCATTCCAAGCAATGCGTATGTCAAAACGATTCATCAAAGCCGTAATGCCACTACTGTATTCCTTTTCGATTGTCTCGATCTTCTGGTAAGTCAGTTCTGTCCACTTGCATTCGGAATCGAAGGCTGTTTTTGTATCAGATTCCTTATACTGCTTTTTAATTTCAGCCTGTGGCTTTATACAGATTTTTAGTTTATCCTTTTTTTCATTCTCTACCTGATAGGCGATGTAAATACCGATTCCATCCTCTTCTTTTGCTATTTTGGCACTACTTCCTACCTGTTCCGAAAAAAGGATTCCAACATAGCTTTTTTTCACCTGAAGTCCCAACGCACTCAATGATGCTCCCGAAACCGGCATTATGCCATCTTCCCATGACACATCGGATATATCCAGATCTTTTCCTTCAATTTTGATTGCCAGATATCCTTTTTGCAGCTTGTCACTGTAAAGATTTCCTTCTATTGTGTAACGGTTCCCTTCACAGGTGATTGTTTTTCCAATCTCGGAATAGGATTCCTGTGCAGCCTGACTCTGCTTCCCATCTCCAAAGAACTCTTTCACCAGGGAGGCATGCGTAAGCGCATATCCGGTAACGGTGCTGCATAAGAGAATAAACGAAACACTTGCTGCAATATAATATTTTTTTGTCTGCAATCTCTTATGCTTCCTGCGCTGCAGCAATTCCTGCGTCAGACGGTCAGATGGTAAAATCTTTGTATACACATTTTTATACTGCTCTGCCAAATGATCTTTTTTCATAATCCACTTTCCTCCATATAACTTTTTAATTTTTCTCTGGCGCGTTTCAGTCTTGTCGTTACAGCCGTGTCCGAAAGACCGGTTACCTCTGCAATTTCTTTGATCTTCATGTCCTGAAAATAAAAAAGATGGACAATCTGTGCATATTTCAAAGGAAGCTTCCGCAATGCCAAAAATAATTGTTCTTCTTTCTCGTTCTCCCATTCAATTTCTGCACTGAGCATTTCCTGGTCTGATAAATCCACTTTTCTTTTCCAGGGAGTTCTCCACATGCTTTTACATTTGTTCACGGTCACCCGGATCAGCCATCGTTTCACATGTTCATCATCCAGAAATGTCCGCTTCCCATCTCTTAGAAGTGCTTCAAACACCTCCTGTGTGATATCCTCTGCATCCTGCCTGTTCCGGCATCCGCTGAATGCAACACGGTAAATGTCCTCCATATATAAATGAATAAGCCTTGTATATTCCTCTGTTGTCACCTTTTTCCCCCCTTTCTCCTGTCCGTCCTGTTTTTTCTGTCTTAACCGGTTCCTGCGCCCTTTCATATGATAATCGCATGAAGGTATCTGTTTGTCACAGCTTTGGATTATATTTTTGCCATATTTTCAAGTTTTTGACAACGTTACAAAACAGGAGTATCATTGCGTTGATATCAATATCAAGGAGGATTCTGTTATGAAACTAAAAACTAGACAAATCACAATCACTGCTATTCTGCTTGCAATCTGCATTGTAAGCCAGTTTTTTAAAAATTTAAGTGTCTATCTGACCGGACCTGTCATCAATGCCGCTCTGATACTGACTGTCCTTTATGCCGGACTTGCCTGCGGTATCATCTTAAGCATCATTACCCCGGTCACTTCCTTTTTCATTACCGGAAGTCCGGTTATGGCAGCAATTCCTGCGATGTTTCCATGTATCATGATCGGTAATATCATTCTTGTTGCCGCAGTGGCCCTTCTCTGGGAAAGATGCGGGAAAACTGCCGGACTTCCGGTATCCATTACAATCGGTGCTGCTGCAAAAGCACTTTTTATGGGAATTCTCATATCCCTTATTATTCTTCCGAATCTGCTTCCGGAGAAGATGCAGCCTATGATGCACGTATTACAGCTTCAGTTTTCCGTTACGCAGTTTCTCACAGCCTTAATCGGCGGCATCTATGCGGTTATTATTTATTCGGTGCTTCGCAAATCATCACTTGGCAGACAGGCGTAAGCCCTGTCTGTCTCCATGCCTCTGTTTTCATATTTAAATCTGAAGCAAAAAAACACCAGAACCGGCATTTGCCAGAACTGGTGTTTTTCTATTGAAGACTTATTTGGATAAAATCTTTTTTAAATCCTCTTCCGGTGTGGAAATTGGAGAAATCTGATAGTTTTCCACTAAAAAGTCCAATACATTCTTTGAAATGAACGCTGGAAGCGTTGGTCCAAGGTAAATGTTCTTAATCCCAAGGTGAAGCAGAGTGAGAAGAATACACACTGCTTTCTGCTCATACCAGGAAAGCACCATGGAAAGCGGAAGCTCGTTGACACCACATTCAAAGGCTTCTGCAAGTGCAACCGCTACCTTGATCGCACTGTAGGCATCGTTACACTGTCCCATATCCATAATTCTTGGCAGTCCGCCGATCGTTCCAAGGTCAAGATCGTTAAAGCGGTACTTGCCGCATGCAAGGGTAAGGATAATGGAATCCTCTGGTGTCTGCTTCACGAATTCCGTATAGTAATTTCTTCCGGTTCTTGCGCCATCACAGCCACCGACTAAGAAGAAATGGCTGATTGCGCCTTTTTTCACGGCATCAATGACCTGGTCTGCCACACCAAGCACAGTTCCATGTCCAAATCCAACCATCAGCTCTTCCCCACCGTTAATTCCAGTCTGCTGTACAT
>CAKRLN010000085.1 GCA_934359535.1 uncultured Lachnospiraceae bacterium | reverse complement strand
ACATGGATATCCAAGTGCCCTTGCTGCCTGGACGAGTGCATTCGCTACCGCAAAATCTGCAACTGCCGGATATTCGATCGGTGCATATTCCCGGCTTGTACCCTCCATCCGGACCGCCCCGGTTGCAACAACGATATCTCCGCCTTTTACATCAAGCGCAATACCACCGCAGGTTCCGGTTCGGATAAACGTATCTGCACCACACCGCACAAGCTCCTCTAACGCAATCGCTGCGGAGGGCCCGCCGATTCCGGTCGAGGTCACGCTGACCTTCTCTCCCTCAAGATAACCGGTATAGGTTACAAATTCCCGGTTATCTGCAACAAACTGCGCTTTTTCAAAATGCTCTGCAATCTTTTTACAGCGCTTTGGATCTCCTGGCAGGATCACATATCGCCCAACATCCCCTGGACGGATCTGTAAATGGTACTGCAGATTTTCTTCTCCTGAATAATTCTGCATGGCTTCCCTCCTTATTTATGTAAAAATTACTTAGGCAATTGCGAAACCCGTCCAAATTTACGATTACATGTACTGCAAGCACAAACAACCGCAGGCACGCTCTCGCTGCTCATCGCTGGCAACGGTACATAAGGCGCTAAAATACAGCGCCTAAGTACCGGCCGCTCTGAAGCACCTGCTTATTATTTTGTACTCACAGTACATGTTCGCTTTACTTTCTGTGAGTTTCGCAATTGCCTAGTAAAAATCACTTCGCCCTCAAAGACCAGATGCCCTTGATCTGTCCACCAAGTTCATCATATGTCCACTGTCTGCTTCTTGCAACACAGTTCGGATCATTCACATAAAAACCATTCTCATCATATCCATAAATAACAATAAAATGACCACCGATCGTAAAATCACCTGGCTGCATGGAAAGAATTAAAAATGCGCCCTTATCGAGTGCTTTTTTCATCGTGGAAGGATTAATCCCGATCCGCTCTGAAGTCAGTCCGAAATCCTTTGCGCCCTCTAACATCAGGCTCCATGCCGTTCCGGTTCCATTCATGTAATGACCGTTATTCATCGCATACTCTGCAACAACTGCCGGTGTCACCGTGGTGTCCTTCGTCAATCCTTCTACCACCATGGCAAGTGCTGTAGGACCACAGCCGCTGATTGCAATATTGCTGTCTACGTTCTGTCCGTCCTCCTTCTCATCCTCAACACCATATGCAAGATATCCCCAGCGCTTGTCCCACTGGATAAAAAGCGGACACTTCGCATTTTTCTCATCTTCGGTCAGGACAGCCTTGCTATTGTCTGTGGTATCCTGTGGATAATTATATACAAAATCCAGCTGTTCCGGATTATTTGCAAGGTTAATTAACAGCTTCTCTGGGTAAATAGACGGGTCCTCTAAGATTTTACTGTACCGCTCATCCGAATCCTCACGCCCCCGGATTGCCTTTAAAGCCTGAAACAATGTATAGTTCTCCGGCTTTGGAACCTCCACCCCGTAATCAATGGCTTCTGCCGCCTCAATTTCGGAAACTATATCGGTTCCTGTCGTTTCCTGTGCGCCACTTTCCGTTTCCTCTTCCATATCCTTGAAAGCAGCCTGCTTGGGCTCTTCCGTATCGCCTTCCTTTCTGCTTTCTGCTGATACCTCTTCTCCTGCAAATACCTGTTTTGCAAGATACTGATAACGGCCTGCTGCATAGCCGGCAAGAAGCGATGCAATAATGGCAAGTGCTGTGACAATTCTTCTTTTTCTTGCACGTTTTTTGGCGCGCATTCTTCTCTCTTCTCTATTTAAATGCTTCTTTGTTTCTGGTTCTTTGATCTCTGGTTCTTTTATTTCTTTTTCATCCATAACCACAACCGGATTCTCCTGTTCTTATCAATTGATCTCTATCCTGCGTTTGTAATCTGACCTTCGTTTTATCAGACCAAATATTAGTATAGCAAGTTTTTGTTACGATACAATATAAAAATTCTTAAGATTTTGTTGAATCGAAAATTTTTCTGAAAAACTGTGCTAGAATAATCCTGAAAGGAGAGAAACAATGTCTAAAAAGAAGAAAAAGAAAAAAAGCATCCTTCATGTGATCCTGCCGGTTCTTTTTACAATCCTCATTATCGCTGTCATCTTAATCCTTGCAAAAATCTATGTCTATGATCCCTTCAAGGAACAGGCTGTATCTACGCTGACCGAAAAGCTGCTTCAGTCAGAAATCAACGCAGATACCACACTGCCGGATGGCACAACAATCAACGCAAAAGAAATCCTTGATTCCATGAGCGCAGATGATAAAGAAACCGTAACGGATATTATTGACAGCCACATTTCCCCGTCCACCATCAAGGAAGCATCCTCCTATCTCTCAAACGGAGATACCGAAGGGCTGAAAAATTATGCCCAAAGCATGCTTTCTGACAGTGAGACACAGAAAGTCATGGAACTGTACGAAAAATATAAAGATCAGATCACACAGGCGGTTCAATAATCCCATTTCAGGAATTTGGAAACACCATAATCAGCATCCGGTGCAGAGTCATTTTTCGGAGAAATATTCGAGCATACATAAAAAGTATCCATCCCGATTCCCTTTGCACCGGCAATATCCGTGCGTGAATCATTCCCGATAAAAAGAGATCTCTCCACATCCAGTCCGTATTTTTCTGTCAGAAGATCAAAGAAACGTTTATCTGGCTTCTTTGTTCCATAATCAGATGAAATCAGGATCTCGTCAAAATATCTGGCAATGTCAAGCACATGCATCTCATATTCCGTAAAAATACGCTGCGCATTCGAGAGCAGATAAATCTTTTTTCCGGTGTCCCGAAGTGTCTTTAGCATCTCTTTTGTTCCTTCATATACACGCACATATTCCGTCGCAAGCACACGGAAAAACTGTCCTGCATGCACGGCAAGCGCCCGGTCCACTGGAACCTTCTTATCCGTGAAAAGCTGTTCAAACACATCCGTAATTTCAAGCTCCGGGAATGCTTCATGTGCATACCGCTCCACTGTAGTGTCAAGCAGCTCCTTCCGCATTTTGCTTTCTTTTCCTGAAATCATCTTCGCATATGCCGACTTTAATTCCTCCGGTGTGTAATGGGCATCATAATAGCCATAAAACAGGGCAAGCTTCTCCCAGAGCACATCCTGATCCTCCTCTGTATGAATATCTACAAGTGTTCCATACAAATCAAATACATAATTGTCATACTGCAACGGCAGTACCGCTTTTTTTTGTTGTTCCATTTCTCATTTCCTCGTATATTCGTAAATTTTCGTTATGTTGTATTATCATTATACGTTAATTCGTGCCGTAAGGAAAGCAGAACCTTTTTTTCAAGCCTGGATACTGCAACCTGATTCATTCCAAGCATCCTAGCTGTCTCGGCCTGTGTTTTTCCCTCCAGATACCGTAACTCCAAAAGCTTTCTCTCCTTTTCCGGCAGCAGATCTAAAAGCTGCCTTACTGCAATCTGATCAATTAACCTTTCTTCGGTCTGAATTTTATCCTCTAACTGATCGAAAAGCGTAAGCCCGCCTTCCTCCTCCGCCCCGGTCCGGACAGGTCTTGAGATCGAATCCACCTGTGCACCTGCCCCCATGGCAAGCATAATCTCTTCTGCGGGAATTCCAGACGCCTTTTCCAGCTCCAGGATCGTTGGCTCATGATTCTCCTTTTTTTTTATATTTTCCCGCAGTAGTGCAATTTTTCTTGCATTCTCCTGAATGGACCGGCTTACATGAAGCATCCCGTCATCTCTTAAAAATCTTCTAATCTCCCCCGAAATCATTGGAACCGCATAAGTGGAAAAAGCAAGCCCCCTTGAAGCGTCAAAGCGTTCCACCGCCTTAATCAGTCCGATCGCTCCAATCTGAAACAATTCCTCCATATCATGTCCTCTCCCTGCAAAACGCTTTAATACAAGATAAACAAGACCGATATTTTTCTCTACAGCTGCATCCCGCGCCTGTTTGTCTCCCGCCTGTGTCATATGCATGCACGCCTGCTTTTTCTCCTTTGTAACCGGTTCAGCCCTCAACCTGCCTCCCTATGTATTTGGTCATGGATACCTTTGTCCCAAGTCCCGGCTCTGATTCAACCTGAACAGAATCCATAAATGCCTCCATGAAAGAAAATCCCATCCCGGAGCGTTCCAGCTCAGGTTTTGTCGTATAAAACGGCTCCATCGCCTTTTTCACATCACAAATTCCAACACCATGATCAATCACCTGGACATAGAACTCGTCCTCTGCCCTGTCACAGATCAGCTCCACCTGCTCGCTTTCCTTCGTATAGCCATGAATAATTGCATTCGTCACAGCCTCCGATACGGCCGTTTTGACATCAGAAAGCTCCTCAAGCGTTGGATTCATCTCCGTCATAAACGCGGCTACAAGCATTCTTGCTAGTCCCTCATTCACAGATCTTGCATCAAACAGGATATGCATGTGATTCGTCTCCCTTTTTTCCATCTTTTCCACATCCCCTTTTCTTTCTTCATTCATGCTCTGCTCCTTTCTCACCATCCGTCTGTACGATACGCTGCAGACCGGATGCATGGAATATTTTACGGATCTGTCTGTTGAGATGTATGGCATATGTTTTTCCTCCAAAAAATCCAATGTTTCTTGTTCTCCCGATGATTACGCCAATCCCAGAGCTGTCCATAAATTCCGTATTCTCAAAATCGAATACAAGCCTTCTTATCCCATAAGAATCAATCAGAAAGTCAAGCTCCGTACATAACCCAGAAGCTACATGATGATCCAGCTCCTTTGGCATTTTCACAGTGAGCAGATCTCCTCTCCGGCTGTAATTTTCATGCATGCCTTCTCCTCCTTTTTTGAAACCAAAAAGACGCCTCCCCTTCTTCCGGATAGACGTCTTTGGTTAAATTTCTATTTAATTTTTAAATTTATTGCGCATCTACGTAATTTTTAGCCGTTGCGGAACGCTCTGTATTTGGATAGTTGTCAATGACATACTGATAATATGGCTTTGCAGACTCGGTATCGCCGCCCTTTCGATAAGACTGGGCAAGGTAGTATACCGCAGAACCATCGGAATATCCCTCATCCATATCCACAATCTTCTTCAGGTCGTTCACCGCTGTTTCATAATCTCCCTTGGCATATGCAGAATATCCTGTCTGGTAAAGCTTCTGCTTGTAGCTCTCATCCACCTGCTGCTTGATCGTATTGTAGATACCCTGTGCTGACTCGCTGAGCTTTGAGGTATCCACTGCGGAAAGTGCATCACCCGCTGCAACGACATCACCGCCTGTCGAGAAGGTCACATACGCATTGAGCAGATCCTCATATGCACGGATCTGTCCCTGAACCGCATCCTGATCGTTTTGCGCAGAATCCAATTTTGTCTGCATCTCCGCAATCTGCTTGTTCAAAGATTCGATTGTCTGATTATTTGTATTTATCGTATCTGCTGACTCTAACTGCTGTTTCTTTGAATCTGCCTGTAAGGATGCCTTCACACCAGGAACGATCAGAAATGCTGTTGCCGCAATTCCGATTACAAGTCCGATCAGAATACATAACATCGTAGAACCAATCGAGGATTCCTTGAAGCGTTTCGGCATGATAATTGTCTCATTCCCACTCTGATAGGAGATCAGATCATCATCCTTTTTCTTTTTATCCTTCCCACGCTCCTTTAATCTTGCATTCACTTCTTTCAGATAACGCAGGGTTGTCGTATTATCGGTGTCAATCTTTCCCGCCGCACGGAGTGTCTTCTTCGCCTGCTCGTATTTACCATCTTCAATATATAGCAGAGCCAGAAGCTGCTGTGCCTTTACAAGCTTCGGATTTAAATTGAGCACCTTGCGTAACTGGATGATTGCAAGGTCACGGCTTCCATTCTCACAATACGTAAGTGCCTGATTGTATTTCTTGATTGTCTGGTTCACGCTCTCAAGCGTGTTGCGGTTCTTCTGGATCTCATCAAGATACACCTCTGCACGGTTGTCCTTTGACTTGTAGTTCTTACTGATCACCCATTCGCTGAGTGCCGGTACAACCTCACCCATTTCATAATAGATAAGTCCTAATAAATTCCGCGCATCAATGTTATATTTGTAAAATTTCAGGCTCTTTTTCAGGCTGATAACTGCACCAGACAGGTTGCGTACCTCTGCCTTTTCGAGTCCGTCATTATAATAAGCATTCGAAATGCGTACTGCCTTCTGGAAAATGCTAAGATCTGCCTGACAGTTCGGACAACGGTCCTTTCTTCCGGCATCTGCTCCACACTGATAACAAATCATTTTAAACCTCCCTATCGTCCGTTACTCTGCTTCATATCACGCATCATCTCGGCGATAATGTCAGTCACATCTGTTAAATCATGATTATATATTGCTGATTCAGCCTCTTCCACTTCAATACTTGGCTGATAATTTTTTAATTCTTCTTCAAAGTTGATCATTTTCTGCCTCCAAATCATACTCTTCTTTCGGTCTTTCTATAATAAAAACCACTATATTATCCTAACCTATTATAATATAGTGGCTCCATTATGCAAGCAGAATTCTCTTAAGTTTTCTTAAATTTTATCGCAGAAAAGGGAAAAAACCGACCTGTCCTGTCAAAATCACTCTTCAATCTGATACATTCTGAGCTTTTCCCCATTTACCTCAAACTGCACATGCTGCTGCTGCTCTACGATCTGCTTCTTCTGATCATGGATATAAAGCGTTACCCCAGGATAAATATCTCTGTACACGCTGATTGCAGCTTCCTTTGCATTATCCACAATCATCTGCAGTCCTTTTAATTCCTCCTGTGCAGATCCAAGATCTGCCTGTCGTACAATCTTTGTCCGAAGCAGGGAAACGCGCGTCGGATCATTCTTCATATCAATATTCTGTTCCATTGCACGCTCTTCGATCATCTTCAGGGCTGATTCAATCTTTGCAATCTCTTGCCGGATCGAAGTAATCCTCTCCTCACAACCCCGAAACTTTGTCATCGTTGCAATTCCGGCCCCAGCTACGATCTCCGTGTTTGTCTCCTTGCTGTTACCTGCAACATTGGTATCAATGCCACGCACACCATAGACCATGCCACCGACAATGACGCCCTTTGTTCCGTTCGCATACACCTTGTCCCCGGCATTCACCTGACAGTTTAAAAATGCGCAGCCCTGCACCGCTCCAGCTGCTTCAATCTTGGCATACTCTGCAAATTTGATAAACACATTGCCCTGCGACTGGATGCTCCCCCTTGATGATCCGATCATTCCGCCACGGATAACAACATCCTTTCCCGCCTTGATCGTACATGCTTCCACGAAGCCATCAACCGTCACTGATCCCGTTGCCACGACCTTAACCCCGGAAGCAATATTGCCATGAATCACAAGATCTCCTCTGAAATCAATATTCCCTGTGCTTAAGTCAGCATTTCCAAACACCTCATATACCGCTGAGATCGTGATTCGTCCATTCTTAACCTCAATCTTTCCATTCTTCTGTGAGGTATAGACATGCCCATCCTCGGAACGGTCAAAGCCCACTCCGACAAGTGGTGGAAGTGGTCTGCCATGCTTGGCGATCTTCACCTTGCCCTTGACTGTCATGCCATTCCGTCCTTCTACCGGTTCATGATAGACCGCAATGACCTGGCCCTCTTCTACCATCTCTACCATATGGATGCTCCAGTAATCCACCGAACCATCCGGACGCACAAGCGGCTTATGATTCAGTTCCTGGTTAAAATGATATTCGTAATAACCATCCTGTCCGTTGATCTCCGGAACTCCTGCTGCCACACGCAGCTCACGGCCATAAACCTTATCCTTTATCATCCGCTCAATGGCAGCCTTATCAATCCCTGCCCGCACATTCTTCATATCCAGAAAATGCAGAATATCAGCAAGCTGATACCCTCCATCTGGAACAGATACCGGAAGTGTAAGAAAAGCTTCCATTTCATCATATGAAATTCGCACTGTCATATCATTCGTATTATTTGCAGTCATATCAATCACCGCCTCTGATTTATTTCAATATAAATTACGGTATTTGTAATACTATCGTACCATTTTCCTAATCACATTTCAATTCAAAAATCAAAAAGGATGGCTGTTTTTTACAGCCACCCTTCGAAAATTTCCGATATTATTTCATCTGTGCCAGACGTTCTTCTACCTGAGCCATCATCTGCTCATATTTTGCAAGTTTGTCTTTCTCTTCCTGGACCTTTTCCGGTTTTGCGTTATTTAAGAATTTCTCATTGGAGAGCATTCCCCTCGAACGTGCAAGCTCCTTTGTAAGCTTATCCTTTTCTTTATTCAGACGCTCTTTTTCCTTCTCAAAATCAACAAGATCCTCCAGTGGAAGGTATACGACTGCGCCCGGAATCACAACAGATACCGCATCCTCGCTGATTCCGCTCTTGTCTTCCTGAACTGTGATCTCACTTGCAGAGGCAAGGTTGACATACACTTCCTTGGTCTCATCAAAAATCCTTCTTACTGCCTCGTCCTCAGAAGTAATAAAAAGCTTTGCTTTTCTCGAAGGTGGAACATCCATTTCGGTTCTCACATTACGAATACCCTTAACGAGATCCTTGCAGTGCTCAATGGCTGCCTCTTCCTCCGGGAAGTTCCACTCTTCCTTATACTCCGGCCATTTCGAGAGCATAATGGTCTCTTCCTCACTCTGAAGTGTACAGAAGATCTCCTCTGTGATAAATGGCATATATGGATGCAGAAGCTTCAGCGCCTCGGTAAGAACCGTCTTTAATGTCCAGAGTGCTGCATTCGCAGATTTTGGATCTTCCTCTTTCTTATAGGTACGTACCTTTGCGATCTCGATATACCAGTCGCAGAACTCATCCCAGATAAAGTCATACACCTTCTGTACTGCGATACCAAGCTCGAATTTATCCATATTCTCGGTTGCATCCTTTGCAAGCGTGTTGACCTTGGAAAGAATCCATTTATCTGCCGGTTTTAATTCCTCCAAAGATGGCTCATTAAGCTCCATACCATCTAAGTTCATCATAATAAAACGGGATGCATTCCATACCTTGTTGGCAAAGTTTCTGGATGCCTCTACACGCTCCCAGTAGAAACGCATATCATTTCCCGGTGCATTTCCAGTGATCAGTGTAAGACGCAGGGCATCTGCACCATATTTATCAATGACTTCCAGCGGATCAATACCATTTCCAAGAGACTTACTCATCTTGCGCCCCTGTGAATCGCGGACAAGTCCATGGAATAATACCGTATGGAACGGTGCTTTTCCCATCTGCTCATAGCCTGAGAAGATCATTCGGATAACCC
>CAKRLN010000084.1 GCA_934359535.1 uncultured Lachnospiraceae bacterium | reverse complement strand
ATTGCCGGATGGTCAAACACCTGCCGTAAAAGGTCACATGCATGTGCATATTCTTCTGTGTTATATTTGCGGTTCATGCGCTCAAGTGTTGCATCACATCCACTTTGTAAAGACAGATGAAAATGTGGACAGAGCTTCGGAAGCCCTGCAATCTCAGACGCAAATTCTTCCGTCACAAGTCTTGGCTCCAGGGACCCAAGCCGGATTCGTTCCACGCCCGGAATTTCATGGATTTTTTGGATCAGGTGAAGCAGGCTCTCCCCGGTATCGACTCCGTAGGAGCTCAAATGGATTCCGGTCAATACAACTTCCTTATAGCCATTTTGTGCAAGACGCTCCACTTCCTTTACGACATTGGAAAGTGCGCGGCTTCTCACCCTGCCTCTTGCATATGGGATAATGCAGTAGCTGCAGAACTGGTTGCATCCATCCTGTACCTTGATAAAGGCTCTTGTATGTTCTGCGGTTCTTGACAAAAACAGTTCTTCATATTCCTGATTTCCCTGATTGATGTCAAAAACATCTTCTCTGTCTCCCCGGTCCCTTAAAAATGCCTCGATCCGTTCCACAAGCTCATGCTTTTTGTTATTCCCGATCACAATATCAATTGCAGTATCTTTTAATGCTTCTTCTTCCTTTGTCTGGATATAGCAGCCGGTTCCAACGACAACGGCATCCGGGTTCTTTGCCTTAGCGCGGTGCAGCATCTGGCGGGATTTACGGTCTGCCATATTCGTGACCGAGCAGGTATTAATAATATAGACGTCTGCTTTTTCCTGAAACGGCACAATTTCATAGCCGGCCTGCTCAAGCATTTGCTGCATTGCCTCTGTTTCATATGCGTTTACCTTGCATCCCAGATTATGAAGTGCGGCTTTTTTCATTTTTCTCTCCTAAATAATTGACTTTTTCATAAAAAACCTTTAGTATCAAATATAGATAAATTCTATTATTTGACAAGGAGGTTTTCTGATGAAAACAGTACAGATTTCTTTAAACTCTATCGGTAAAGTAAAATCTTTCGTAAATGCAATTACACAGTTTGATTTCGATTTCGATTTAATTTCTGGCAGATACGTGATTGATGCAAAATCCATCATGGGTATCTTCAGTTTAGACTTATCTAAGCCTATCGACCTTGCTATTCACACAGAGACAAATCTGGATGAAATCATGGAAGTATTAAAACCTTACATCATTGAGTAATTGCAAAAAGAATTTCATTATTTTACCAAATCCGAAAGAAGATCAGAAATGATCTTCTTTCTTTTTGCTGCTTTTTACGCTTCTGCTTCGATATGGATCGTCTCTACCGTATCAATTGCCGTTTTCATAAGCTCATCGATACAATCACAAAGCTTTTCCTCAGATTTCTTAATAAACTTCAGATTTGGCTTGGTAACCGGATGCTTTGCGACAAAGATCGTACAGCAGTCCTCAAATGGCTGGATGGATGTCTCATAGGTATCGATCTTTTCTGCGATCTCTACAATATCCTGCTTATCGAACGCAATTAATGGACGGTAAACCGGCATCGTGCAGACCTCATTCGTTGTCGCAAGTGACTGCATTGTCTGGCTTGCAACCTGTCCGATGCTTTCTCCGGTAATCAGTCCAAGACACTTATTCTCACTGGCAAGATGCTCTGCAATTTTCATCATATAACGGCGCATAATAATCGTCAGCTGATCATGCGGGCATTTCTCATAAATGGCAAGCTGGATGTCTGTAAAATTAACCACATGCAAGTTAATCGGGCCGGAATAGCGGGCAACCTTTTTGGCAAGATCAATAACCTTCTGCTTTGCACGCTCACTCGTATAAGGTGGTGCATGGAAATACGTTGCGTCGATCGTGACACCGCGCTTGCTGATCATATAGCCTGCAACCGGGCTGTCGATTCCACCGGATAATAAAAGCATTGCTTTTCCAGCTGTTCCAAGCGGCATTCCTCCTGGTCCCGGAAGCTCGATGGAATAAATATTGATCATCGGACGGATCTCGACATTGACAAGCACCTGTGGATGATGGACATCGACCTTCATCTCTGGGAATGCCTCAAGCAGACGTTCTCCGACCGCTGCATTGATCTGCATGGAATCCATCGGATAATTCTTTCTCGCACGGCGTGCATTGACCTTAAAGGTAAAATTCTTATCCGGATACGTCTCATCTACATGGCGGATGACTTCCTCGCACAGCTTGTCAAAGCCCTCATCCTCGATTAAGATAACCGGGCAGATTCCGACAATACCAAACACTCTCTGAAGTGCTGCTACCGTATCATCATAATCGTATTCCCCTTCGGTCTCTACATAAATACGTCCGTTTTCCTTTCTTACATGGAATGTGCCATCCACATGCTTTAACTGATAGCTGATGTTGTGTACCAGGGCATCTTCAAACAGATATCTGTTTTTTCCCTTGATGGCAATTTCTGCATATTTGATCAAAAATGCTTTATACATGGTATTCTCCTTTTATTTTCTTGTATATTTCTGTAACATCGGAATGACCTTTTTCATGGTATCCAGCGCATAAGAAAGCTCTTCCTTTGTTGTGTTCACACTTAAGCTGAAGCGCACGGTCGAATCTAAAAGCTCCGGTGCAAGACCAATGCTCTTTAATGTATGGCTCACGGATGGTTTATTCGAAGAGCAGGCGCTTCCTGCAGATACATAAATCCCGGAATCCTCTAGCGTATGGAGAATAACCTCTGCCCGCACCCCGCGGATGCTTACACTGATTACCTGCGGAGCAGTCTGTCTTCCGCGTTTTCCATTGATCTGAATTCCTTCTATCTGCTCTGCCTGCTCTACAAAATAGTCGCGGAGCTCATACATACGATCGATTTTTTTCTCAAAACCAGTATAGATTTCTTCTGCCGCCACACCAAGTCCGGCATATGCTGGAACATTTTCCGTACCGGAGCGCATGCCCTTCTGCTGTCCGCCTCCAAATAAGATCGGCTTGATCTTTGTCTTATCCTTGATATATAAGAACCCGCTTCCCTTTGGTCCATGGATCTTATGACCGCTCACCGATAAGAGGTCAATGTTCATTTTCTTCGGGACGATTTTAAACTTGCCATAAGACTGGATTGCATCAACATGAAACAGCGTCTTTGGATTTGCTTCCTTTATCAGCTTTCCGGCTTCTTCTACCGGCTCTACTGCCCCGATCTCATTGTTGACATGCATCATAGAAACAAGGATTGTGTCCGGCCGGATTGCATTCTTTAAATCTTCCAGCGAAATAATGCCATAGGAATCCACCGGAAGGTACGTTACCTCAAAGCCCTGCTCTTCTAAATACGCCATCGCATTTGACACGGATGCATGCTCGATCTGCGTTGTAATCACATGCATGCCCGCGCGCTTATTTGCCATCGCGCTTCCGATGATCGCAAGGTTATTCGATTCTGTTCCACCGGAGGTAAATACAATCTCCTTCTCCTGCGCCTTCAATGTTTTTGCAATTTTCTTTTTCGCCTCATTGATATAATTTTCAGCTGTGATACCTTTCATGTGAAGGGCGGAAGGATTGCCGTAATCCTCCGTTAGAAGCTTCATCATAAGGTCTGCTGCGCTCTTTGCACACTGTGTTGTTGCTGAATTATCCAAATACGCTTCCATGCTTTCTCCTTCTTTTATTTATCTATTAAGTATTTGCGAAACCCTTCCCAATTTACAATCACATGTACTGCAAGCACAAATAACCGCAGGCACGCTTTCGCTATATTGCCACGTGCAACGGTACTAAGCGACCAAAATACGGTCGCTAAGGACCGGCCGTGGCAGAATGCCTGCTTATTATTTTGTGCTCACAGTACATGTTCAATTTACTTTCTATGAGTTTCGCAATTGTCTATTATTCATCCAGTTCGTAAACGAGCATGGCGAGAGCCGCAAGCCCCGCCGTCTCGGTTCTTAAAATACGTCTTCCAAGTGAAATTTTATGCATTTCATCCGGAAGCTCCATAATTTCATCTTCCGCAAATCCCCCCTCCGGGCCGATAAAGATTCCGATCGACTGTCCGGGCTTTATGCTGCGGATGACTTCCCTTGTTGCCGCCATTCCACGTTCATTCTCATAAGGAACCAGAACAATATCAAGCTCCCCTGCTTTTTTCAGTGCTTCCTTCCAGCTGCACGGCAGCGTGATTTCCGGAATGATTGTTCGCTTTGACTGCTTTGCCGCACTTTCTGCGATCGTCTGCCAACGCTTCCGTTTGTTCTCTGCCTTTTTTTCATCCAGCCTGACGACACAGTTTTTCATGGCAACCGGAATTACTTCCGCCACGCCCAGCTCTGTTGCTTTCTGGATGATAAGCTCCATCTTATCGCTCTTTGGAAGTCCCTGAAACAGACTAATCTGGTTCGAAAGCTCTGTTCCCTTCTCATCTGCTTCATCGATGACTGCGGTTACATAGTCCTCTGTAATTTCATCCAGATGACAGAAATACGATACGCCGGATGGTGCTGAAATCCGTACCCGCTCCCCGCCCCGCATACGCAGGACATTCCGGATATGATTGACATCCGTTCCGGTAATGCGGATACGTTCAGCTGCTCCATCTTCTCCGGGAAAAACCTGTTCCTCTTCTACAAAAAACTGATACATATGCCTGTCCTTTAATTCTTCCGGGCTGTGATGTTCACCCATTCGCCCTGATGGTTCACTTCAACAACAGTAAGTCCTGCCTTCTCGATCGCTTCTTTGACTTCATTCTCCTTGAAGTCAATAATACCGGATGTAATAAAGTAACCGCCCTTTTTCATGCGTGCTGGAATTACCGGAGCCATCGGGATAATCACATCTGCCAGGATATTTGCCACAACGATATCATACGTCTCCGTTCCGACAGTCTCCTGAAGCTTCTCATCATCGATCAGGTTTCCAACGTAGAAGGTTCCAAGCGACGGATCAAGATGATTGACTTCCATATTCTCCCTGGTAGAGATCATGCAGTCCGCATCCAGATCTGTTCCAACAACCTCTCCTGCTCCAAGCTTTAGCGCAACGATCGAAAGGATGCCGCTTCCACAGCCGACATCAAGCACCTTCTTATGCGTTTCCTCCGGTGTATACTGCTCGTTGCCGCGGATATATTTTAAAAGCTGACGAATGCAAAGCTGCGTTGTCTCATGCTTTCCGGTTCCAAAGGAAATACCTGGATCGATCTCGATTAAAAATTTGTCCTTATCCTCTTCCTTTAATTCTTCCCATGTCGGTTTGATTAAAATATCTTCGATTGTAAAGGACGAAAAGTATTTCTTCCAGTTATTGATCCAGTCCAGGTCCTCCGTCTCACTGGAGGAAATCACACCACTTCCAACCTCTACCATGCTGCGGAGTCCTTCCAGTCCTTTTTTTACCTGTTTTAAAAGCTCTGTCTGGTCGCTTCCATCCTCTTCAATATAGAAGCTGACATAGCTCACTCCCTCATCCGGAGGAAGCTCCGGCAGAAAATCGATAAACATATCTGCCTGATCCTCTTTTGTCAGCGGAATGTTATCTTCGATCTCGATTCCTTCAATTCCAAGTTCCATTAACATCGAGCTCATGAAATCCTCTGCTGCGGTTGTTGTCTCGATCGTATATTTCTTCCATTTCATAGTTTCACGTTCCTCTCTGTAACATGCCATTATCCTGTTCTTACAAAGCCAGGCTCTGATGCACTTCACTGACATTTGTACATACTTCCCTTAATAATACCGTAGAATGTTGGAAAACACAAGCAAAAAAGTTATCAGAAACTTTGTGCAAAAACTGGTATTTTTCATAAAAAAGGGTAAAATAATAGATATTGGAGGTATGATATATGGGCGATATCAAACGAAACGAAATCGAAAAACTCAGCCAGGATGAGCTGAAACAGATCTTAAAAACGACAAGAGAAAAGCTTGCCGCACAACAGCAGTTAATAAAGGAGAAGCATCTGCCAGTCATTGTACTGGTTGAGGGTTTTAGTGCTTCTGGAAAAGGCTCTTTGATCAGCTATCTGATCCGGGATCTTGACCCGCGTTTCTTCTGCGTGATTCCGGTAAAGCCGCCGACAAAAGAAGAAAAAAGAAAACCGTTTCTCTGCCGTCATATGGCTAACATTCCAGAAGCCGGCAAATTTGTCTTTTTTGACTCCGGCTGGATGGAGGAATCGGTCTTTGACCTGATCGATGAAAAGATCTCTGAAAAGCAATTCAAAAAACGAATCCGGGATGTCAACATTTTTGAGCGGCAGCTCGTTGACAATGGCTATCTGGTGTTAAAGATCTTTGTTGATGTATCAAAGGATGACCAGAAGCTGCGCATGAAAAAGCTTTTGTCAAACGAGGATACCAGTTGGCGCGTCAATAAGCGGGATCTTGATGAACTGAAGCACCGGAAAAAATACGAAGCCGCTTACAGCACCTTTATCGAGGGAACCAATACCGATAAGGCTCCATGGCATGTTATCGACAGCAGCAAAAAAGAGCTTGTCGAGCTTCAGGTCTGCCATCTGCTTGTTAATGGGATTGATGCCGCGATCCGCCGGAATGAAATTCCTGCCGAAATCCCGGAAAATCATTTCCCGCTTGTTTCCATGCCAAGGCTTCGTGACATTTCTCTTGACCACACACTCACCCCTGCGGAATATGAAAAGCAGCTGCATGCTGCACAAAAGAAATTAAAGAAGCTGCATAATAAAATCTACCGCGAGAAAATTCCGGTCATCATTGCATATGAGGGCTGGGACGCTGCCGGAAAGGGCGGAAATATCAAACGACTGACAAGCGCACTTGATGCAAGGGGATTTGTCGTACACCCGATTGCCTCCCCGGATGTCCATGAAAAGAATCGGCATTTTCTCTGGCGTTTTGTAACCAGACTTCCAAAAACCGGTCATTTCGCAATTTTTGACCGCACCTGGTATGGGCGTGTCATGGTAGAACGCTTAGAGGGCTTCTGCAGCGAAAATGACTGGAAGCGTGCCTACAATGAGATCAATGAATTCGAGAAAAATCTCTCCGACTGGGGTGCTGTCATCGTAAAATTCTGGGTTCAGATCGACAAGGATACCCAGCTTGCCCGTTTCAAGGAACGTGAGGAGACTCCGGAAAAACGCTGGAAAATTACGGATGAGGACTGGCGCAACCGTGAGAAATGGGATCAGTATGAGGTTGCAGTAGACGAAATGCTGGCGAAAACCAGCACGAAATTTGCACCGTGGCACATTATCGAGTCAAACGATAAGCTCTATGCCAGGGTTCAGGCTATCAATATCGTGATTGATGCCATCGAACAGAAGTTAGAGGAACTTTCTTGAACTGCTAACTACATTATACCGCAAACATAAATAATCGCAGGTACGCTCCCGCTGCTCATCGCTGGCAGCGGTACATAAGCGACCAAAATACGGTCGCTAAGTACCGGCCGCTCTGAAGCACCTGCTTTTTCTTTATGCTTGCGGTATATGTGGAATTTACTCTTTGAATAATTTTTCTTTTATTTTACAAGTCATCAAAAGACTCTTTTAATTTATCCATAAAGCCTTTTTTCTTTTCTGATTTGCCGGATTTCGGGGCAGAAGCTCCGGTTTCCCGATTCAGGGAATCACCGGTTAATTCATCAAATTTCTTCAATGTATCTTTTGCTTCCTTGCTCAGCCCAGTCGGTGTCTTTACGATCAAAGTTACATAATGGTCACCACGGACAGCTTTATTACGAAGCGATGGGACACCCTTGCCCTTTAAGCGGATTCTTGTTCCGGTCTGGGTGCCTGGTGATACCGTATAAATAATATCTCCGTCAACAGTCTTGATACGGATATCTCCGCCGAGTGCTGCAACTGCAAATGAAATCGAGGCATTGGAGAAAATATTCATATCCTGTCTCTGGAATGCCTGGTTGCCTGCTACGATGACCTCAACAAGCAGATCTCCTCTCGGGCCTCCGTTTGTTCCCGGTTCTCCATAATCACGTACCCTTACGCACTGGCCATTATCGATACCTGCCGGAATCTCAACTTTCTTGCGCACCTTTTTATTGTTGTAACCAGTTCCACGGCAGGCACTGCATTTTTCTTTGACAACCTTACCGGTTCCGTTACATTCCGGACATGTCTGGACATTCTGCACCATTCCAAACAGAGACTGCTGGGAATATACAACCTTTCCTTTTCCTCCGCATTTTGAACAGGTTTCCGGACTTGTTCCAGGCTTTGCCCCTGTTCCATGACAGGTTGCACACGCTTCCTTATAATTAAATTCCAGCTCCTTTTCGCAGCCAAACACTGCCTCTTCAAAGCTGATACGGATGCTCATACGCACATTCGCACCCTTCATCGGTCCGTTGTTTGCTGATCTTCTTGAGCCACCTCCAAAGAAGTCGCCAAAAATATCACCAAAGATATCTCCCATATCCATTCCGGAGAAGTCAAAACCGCCAGCTCCACCGCCACTGCCGTCAAATGCTGCATGACCGAACTGGTCATACTGGCGGCGCTTATCCGGATCACTTAAAACAGCATAAGCCTCCTGTGCTTCTTTAAATTTCTCCTCACACTCTTTATCTCCCGGGTGCATATCCGGATGATACTTCTTAGCAAGGGCACGGAATGCTTTCTTTATTTCTGCATCATTTGCGGTCTTTGGAACACCAAGGACCTCATAATAATCTCTCTTCTCTGCCATAACTTTACCTTTTCTGAAAAGCCCGGCAGGCTTTTCCTTACCGGGCTTTTTGTTTTATTAATTCGAAATTAAACCTCTTTGAAATCTGCGTCGATAACATCGTCGTCTGCACCGCCTGCATTATTTGCATTCTGTGCTCCGCTCATGTCAGGTCCTGCTCCTGCGGCTCCAGCTGCACCCTGTGCTGCCTGTGTCTGCTCATACATCTTTGCAAAGACCTTCTGTGCGCTCTGTGTTAATTTCTCCTGTGCTGCTTTTAACTCTGCAATATCTGCATCTGTCATCTGCTCTGCTTCCGGATGAGCATCTAAGATTGCCTTTACTGCATTGATATCTGCTTCTACAGCAGACTTATCTGCTGCGTCAATTCCTTCCCCAACCTGATCTAATGCCTGCTGTGTCTGGAATACAAATGCATCTGCATCATTTCTGGCATCAATTGCTTCTTTTCTCTTCTTATCCTGAGCTTCGAACTCTGCTGCTTCTTTTACAGCCTTATCGATCTCATCATCTGACATATTTGATCCGGATGTGATTGTGATATGCTGTTCTTTTCCTGTTCCAAGATCTTTTGCAGATACATTTACAATACCGTTTGCATCGATATCAAAGGTAACCTCGATCTGTGGAACACCACGGCGTGCTGGTGGGATACCATCTAAACGGAAC
>CAKRLN010000083.1 GCA_934359535.1 uncultured Lachnospiraceae bacterium | reverse complement strand
GGGCGGTCTTGATATCGCTGAATGTCGAAATTGCCCTTCCGGCTCTCGGAGAGGGGAACACGAGCCCGGCCGCCGGGCAGTCTGCCGCTGCGTGGCGCTCCTTCACGATGACCACGGCCAAGGAGGGGTGGGGGAGGCGGTGGGGGTCACCGTTCTTCGTCAATTTGCCCGGCAGATTCCAAATGTGCCACCGGCTAAAATAAGCGCTGCCGCTGCTGCCCCAAGCACGATTCCAGCCGCAAAGCCCGGTTTTTTCTTGAAAAACCGGGCTTTATGTGGCTTTTTAAGCTCTGGCTCTACAGTCCCCAGGGTATCGGTCTTATTCTGCTCCATATTCATTGTATCATCTAACTGATCCATCCTGTCTGTTCCTTTCTGCTCTATATTATGATATAAGTTATGACATGCTTAATATAATCGCGGTGCACTTCCCACCGGCTCACTGGTAAGGTCCACACCAAGCTTTTTAAACATCCTGCTGTCTACCTCGGAAAGCATCACAGAGGTATGTACCTGGCAGCCACGAAGTGCCGGAAGCTGCTCTAACGCTTTTTTAGCATCCTCATTAGAAGCAGCGGAAAGCGCAAGGGCAATGAGTACCTCATCCGTGTGAAGTCTTGGATTTTTTCCGCCGAGAAAACGCACCTTCAGCTCCTGGATCGGAGCGATTGCTTCTGGGCGGATCAGCTTCTTGTCATGTGCAATCCCTGCCAGATGCTTTAATGCATTTAGAAGCAGCGCTGCGGATGCTCCAAGGAGATCCGACGTCTTTGATGTGATAATACTGCCATCGTCAAGCTCAATCGCTGCGGTTGGAACCATAAGCTCCTTCGCACGGTTCTTTGCTGCAACCGTAACTTTTCTGTCATCGGTTGTGATCTTTGCCTGCTTCATAAGAAGCTCAATCTTATAGACCTCATTCTCCCCGGCCTGCTCCCGGATAAGCTTATTGACCGCACTGTAATAACGTCTTATGATCTCCATTTTGGATGCCTCACAGCATGCCTCATCATCAACAATACAAAAGCCCGCCATATTAACCCCCATATCAGTTGGTGATTTATAATACGTATTTTCTCCATAGATTCCCTCAAAGATCGCGTTGAGCACTGGGAAAATTTCAATATCACGGTTATAGTTTACCGTAGTCTCTCCATAGGCCTCGAGATGGAATGGATCAATCATATTTACATCATTTAAATCTGCTGTTGCAGCCTCATAGGCAAGGTTGACCGGATGCTTGAGCGGCAGATTCCAGATCGGGAAAGTCTCAAATTTTGCATAGCCCGCTTTTATTCCACGCAGATTCTCATGGTAGAGCTGTGACAGGCAGGTTGCCATTTTTCCACTTCCTGGTCCCGGTGCAGTAATAACAACAAGCGGTCTTGTCGTCTTAATATAGTCATTTTTGCCGAAGCCATCTTCGCTTACGATAAGCGGAATGTTGGCAGGATACCCCTCGATACGGTAAAGCAGATAAACACTGATTCCGCGCTTTTCGAGTTTTTCCTTAAACTGCTCTGCTGCGCGCTGTCCGGTAAACTGGGTGATCGCAACACTTCCGACATACAGGCCCTTCTTCTCAAATTCACCGATCAGACGCACAACGTCCTCATCATAGGTAATGCCAAGATCCCCGCGCACCTTATTTTTTTCAATATCTGCTGCGGAAATCGCAATCACAATCTCTGCAACATCCGAAAGCTGCATCAGCATCTGAAGCTTACTGTCCGGTGCAAAGCCCGGAAGTACACGCGATGCATGGTAATCATCAAACAGCTTTCCTCCAAATTCCAGATAAAGCTTATCTCCAAACTGTCCGATGCGTTCCTTGATATGCTCCGACTGAATCTTTAAATATTTCTCGTTATCAAATCCGATTTTCATCTCTTTTATCCTCTTTATCTTATGATTGATTGATTCTTTTTATTTTAAATAGTTCCACGGGTTTACATAAGTGCCGTTCACGCTGACTCCAAAATGCAGATGATTTCCCGTTGAAATTCCGGTGCTTCCCACCTTCGCAATTGTCTGGCCTGCACTGACCTGATCTCCGACTGCCACAAGCCGGGAGGAATTATGCATATAAACCGTGTAAATTCCACCTCCATGATCAATGATAATCATGTTGCCTGCCGTTGTGGAAAGCCTTGATGTGATGACCTTTCCATCTGCTGCCGCCACAACATCGCTGCCATAGCCTGCTGCAATATCGATTCCGTTATGGTTCGCTCCTGCACCGGCGGTCGGAACCTCACGGTATCCGTAATCACTGCTTATCACCCTTGATGCCGGAACCGGCCATGTAAATTTTCCTGTTACCGTACTGGAATTTCCATTATTTCCGGTATTACTGTTATTTCCACTGCTGCTGTCACTTCCGGTATTGCTGTTATTCCCACTGCTGCTATCACTTCCGGTATTGCTGTTATTCCCACCGCCGTTACTGTTGTTCTGGCTGTTTCCGGAATTTGCGACATTTGCGGCTGCTTCCTCCTGCTGCTTTTTAAGTGCTGCCTGTCTGTCAGCCTCCTCCTTAGCTTCCCTTGCTTTCCGCTCTGCCTCTGCCGCCTGGATTGCCGCAAGCACCTCATTTTGTGCCTGCACCTCAGCCTCATAATTTGCGGCTGTCTGCTCGGCCTCTGTAAGACTTCCGGAAATCGCCGCAAGCTCCTCTTCTTTATCCGAGAGCATTGCAGAAACGGCTGTCTGGTCTTTTTCAACCTCTGCCTTCATTTCCTCCAGCTCAGCATATTGTGTCTTTAACGCCTCTTCGGCATTCGAAAGCTCAGAGAGCGAATTTTCGTATTCCGTCATTTTATCCCGGTCATATTCACTTACCCTGGAAAAATATTCTGCCTTATTAACAAAATCGGCCAGACTTCCGGATGTCAGCATCATCTCTAACACCGAAGTCTGACCGTTCTCATACATAAACTGAATCCGCTTCTTCATATCCGCATACTGTCTGTCCACACTTTCCTGTGCAGCCGCCACCGCGTCCTGTGATGCGATAATCTGCTCATTTTTCTCAGAAAGCTGACTTTGCAGCGATGCAATCTGTCCTGAAATATCGGAAAGCTGCGCATTTAACGCAGCTACCTTATCCTCCGCGGCATTCTGTGACTGGCTAAGCTCATCAATTAACGACTCAGCCTGCGCCAATGACTGCTCAAGCTTCGCCTTTTTGTCCTTTGCCTCTGAGAGCGTCTGCGCTGCCGCCGGGGCAGCCACAGAAAGCATCATTGTTCCCGCCAGAAGCAGAGAACCCATTCTTCGAATGATCCGTTTTTTCTTCATATCTGAAACCTTATCTATCATACTTTTAAATGCTTACGAATTGTGATCATACTTCCGAAAAATCCGATTCCAACACCAAGAATTAAAGCAATCGGAACAAGCGTATGGAAAAGTGTTCCGGTTGAAATAAAATTCATCATGGAACCGATGAATTTAAATTTTTCGGAAATATAGAGGATGATCCGGTCATACATGGCATAAAGCAGTGTAAGCGGAATCGCTGCACCGACCAGGCCGATTAAGATACCCTCGACAATAAACGGAGCGCGGACAAGAAAATCTGTTGCCCCGATCAGCTTCATAATCGCGATCTCCTCACGACGTACAGAAATTCCGACCGTAACCGTATTGCTGATCAGAAAGACCGCAACACCCAAAAGAATCAGGATAATTCCTGCTGACACATAGCCGATCAGCCTGTTAAAATCCGTCAGCGTCCTGGCTACCGCCTCCGACTGGTTCACCTGACGCACACCATCTAAGGACTCTAAATATGTAACAAGTGAGCTCTGCATCGATACATCATTCAGATAAATCTGGTAGCTTGCAGAATTTGCAAGCGGGTTATCCTGTGAAAAGCCCTCTGCAAGATTCTCATGTCCTTTAAAATAATCCTGTTTAAAGCTTTCCCATGCATCCTCCGCCGACTGGTACTCACATTTTGCAACTTCAGCGCGGCTTCTGATCTGCTCTCCAATCTGTTTGATCTGATCCTCGGTAATGCCATCCTCGAACAACACCGTAACGGCAACCCCTTCCTCTGCATCCTTTACCATTGCCGTGAAATTTGTCACAATGATATAAAACAGGCCGAACATGAAAATGCAGGCTGCCATCGTTGCAATGGATGCAAGGGAAAACATTTTATTTCTCCAGATATTTTTAATTCCCTGTTTAATCGAATAAAATAATGTATTAATCTTCACGGTAATCACCATCCTTACTATCGCCCACAACGACACCCTTTTTAATCGTGATCACACGCTTTTTCATAACCTTTACGATCTCTAAGTTATGCGTAACAACTAAAACCGTAGTTCCTTTTTCGTTAATCTCCTCAAGAAGCTTCATGATCTCCCATGCATTATTATTGTCCAGATTCCCGGTTGGCTCGTCTGCCATTAAAATCTTCGGCTCATTTACAAGTGCGCGCGCAATCGCTACACGCTGCTGCTCGCCTCCGGAAAGCTGCTTTGGAAAAGAACGGTACTTTGCAGCAAGTCCGACCATCGAGAGCATCTGTGGAACCCGCTTTTTGATATGCGCATTCGTCTCTCCGATAACCTTTTGTGCAAAGGCAATATTGTCATATACATTCCTATCCTTTAACAAGCGGAAATCCTGAAATACCACACCAATGTTACGGCGGAATTTCGGGATCTGCTTACGCCTGATCTTACCCAGGTCTTTATTATTAATTGTGATCGTTCCTTCTGTTGGATCAAGCTCCTTTAAAAGAAGCTTGATCAATGTGGATTTGCCAGAGCCGCTGTCTCCGACAACAAATACAAATTCACCTTCTTCAATCTCAAGATTCACATCATTAAGCGCAGGCACTCCTGCTGAGTAAGCCTTACTGACATGTTCAAGTTTAATCATTGTAATCTCCTTACTTAATAATCCAATGACTCCATATATTTCATATATTTTACTACCATAAGTGCGATTTTAAATGTAATCGCATCTTCAAACACGCGAAGATCAAGACCTGTACTCTTCTGAAGCTTGTCCAGACGGTACACAAGTGTATTCCTGTGAATATAAAGCTGTCTGGAAGTCTCCGATACATTCAGGCTGTTTTCGAAAAACTTATTGATGGTCACAAGAAGCTCTTCATCAAAATCATCTGGCGATTTGTTGTCAAAGATTTCTTTAATGAACATCTTGCATAGTGGAAGCGGAAGCTGATAGATCAGTCGTCCGATTCCAAGCTGCGAATACGCAATGACATCTTTCTCCTCAAAGAAAATCTTCCCGACATCGAGTGCCATCCGTGCCTCCTTGTAGGAACGGGAAACCTCTTTGATCTCATGCACAATGGTTCCGTATGCAATATGAATATTGCAGTCTGCATCTGACTTAAACAGGTTAATGATGACGTCTGCAGTCTTATTCAGATCGTCATATGTTTCATTATCGGCAAGCTCCTTGACCACGATGATATTCTTCTCATCGACTGCGGTGACAAAATCCTTGGATTTTCCACCGAATAATCCTCTGATCTTCTCAAGCTCATTCCCATCCTTCTCGCGGTTGGTCTCCACGATAAATACCACCCTGCGCACTTCCGTCTCAATGTGAAGCTTCTTTGCGCGGTTGTAGATGTCTACAAGTAAGAGATTGTCAAGCAGAAGGTTCTTGATAAAGTTGTCCTTATCAAAACGCTCCTTATATGCAACCAGAAGATTCTGAATCTGGAAGCTTGCAATCTTCCCAATCATATACACATCGTCGCTATCCCCATATGCAAGAAGGATGTACTCTAACTGATGATCATCAAAAACTTTAAAAAACTGGCAGCCATTCACAACCTGCGAGTCCGCAGGAGATCCCACAAATGCCTGTGCCGGTGCAATAAACTGCTCTGCATCCGGAAAAGTTGCAGCAAGAATCTTGCCCTCAACATCGATTACGCAAAGGTCTGTCCGGGCAATCCCTTTCAGCCCGTCTATTGTATTTTGAAGTATCTGATTGGAAATCATAGTTTACGCTCCTTCTCAAATTTATTTGCGATTTGCATAAATACCAATTACTATTTTATAGCATAAACACAAAAAAAGAAAGAGGAAATGTGCATATTTTATGCAATTCCTCTTTTTTTTGCAAAAATCCTTGTCTATTTTTTACTAGTAATTGTTACCAAATTCCAAAAATCCTTCCCCAAGGACCTCCCTTACATCCGACACAATGACGAAAGCCTTTGGATCAAGCTCCGCAACGACGGCCTTTAATGCAACGATCTCTTTTGGAGACACAACACAGTACAGCACGCATTTTTCTGCATTCGTATACATACCTCTGGCATGAAGCCCTGTTACGCCACGGTCGAGATCATTTAAAATCGCCTGTGCGATCTTATCATAATGATCCGTCACAATATAGGCAGCTTTCGAATATTTAAAGCCCTCCATGATCGCATCCGATACCTTAGCCATACAAAAAACAGCCACGATCGCATAAAGTGCCGGGTGGATGCCAAACACATACATTCCGAGCAAGACGATTGAACCATCAAGAAGCTGCATGATCCGTACAACTCCAAAATGCTTTACCCAGGACTGGATTAATGTTGCAACCATGTCCGTTCCCCCTGTCGTTGCACGGGATTTTAATACCAGTCCCATTCCGGCTCCCTCAAGCACACCACCAAAGATGGCTGCAAGCGTATAGTCCCCCTGTGTCAGGTCAACCGATGGGATCAGATACAGCCACACCGAAAGCATTACGGTTCCAAACAGGGTACGCCCGATAAACTTCTTTCCAAGCCGGATATATCCGATCAGAAAAACAGGAGCATTTAATGCAAGGTTCGTTACCCAGAGCGGTATTCCACCCGGAATAAACATTGCAGAAATGCTTTTTATAATAATGGAAAGTCCGGTGAATCCTCCGATTACAAGACCGATCGGATCATAGATACACTGGCAGGCAAATGCCATAAGTGCTGTGCCGCAGATAATCGATCCATAGTCTATGGCAAGCTGCTTTTTCTTTTTACTGTTCATTGTTCATTTCCTTTTCTTCATAACTGGTAATCGTATGCTCCAGCTTGCGCAGAGAGATCAGACCTTTGATAAAATGAAAGAATCTATGCTTTTTATGTGCAATCTTCTCATTGCCCATGCCATACCAGAGCGTTGTGGAAAGCTTGTTCCGGTTATCAAGAAGAAAATACTCCTGCTCCGGCGTCGGAAGAATGGAGATCACCACATCCGGGGTGACAGCGTTGATCTCATTCACAATCGCATCCACTGCACCGACACAGCTTTCAAGTGCCTCAGCTCCTGCGATCCCACATTTCGGGAAATCCTCACCGATCGTCTGAAGTGCCTGATCGACCTCCTCCTGTGTCTTACCCAAAAGAAAGATTGTCTTATGGTTCCGCTCCAGCCGCTTCAAAAGCTCAAAGTAAAAATCATGCTCCTCAATCTCTCTTTTGCGCTGCATGGATTCCTCTCCAACTGCACTTAATATACCGCTCTCCGCGATCACAGAATAATCCAAAAGCTCCAATGCCTCTCGGACTCGTTCATCCGATTCGGCAAGAAGCAGTGTCTTCATGTTCACTTCCTCAAGTGTTGTGAAAATCTGGCTGCCCATATTTTTCTCTAGCAGCATGATTGCTTCACGCACCGTATAATTGTCTAATTCAATTCCAGCAATATCAATTTTTTTTATCATAATTATTCACATTTTCGTCTTGTTCTATTCCTGTTTTAAACTTAAATATTATAACAAACTCTATAGTTCATTTCAACTTCTTGTTTTGTGTGTCAATTTTCGACAATTTCAAACATTTTATCACAATTGTTTTCCATTGCCTGTTTTTTGAAACATTTGAAATGTCAACTCACTTTCTGCATCTTTTTGGCAGGTTATCAACTTTATGACAACTCCACAAAACAATTGTTCTTTTTTCTCCATGCTATCCACCTGAAAAATGTCCACTTTTTTGTGGATAAAGTGTATAACTTCGTGTATAACTCTGTTTAATGGCTTTTTTCCCTATGTTTTGTGGATAACTTTTCCACAGTCTTTTCCACAGCTATGTAGGTAACTTTTCACACTGTTTTGTCGGATTCTGTTCTTTTGTGCATCTTGTACATCCCATTTTTCTTCAAAAATCGACATATTTTGCAGGATTGGAAACGTCCGGTTCATTTTACACACAATTCATACAATTTGGAGACAACCGTTCCCTATGCACCTCTTCTCTGACCGAACAAAATGTGCATATCCTTCCCTGTAACAAAAAAGCCGCGCAGACCTTACGGTCTGTGCGGCTTTCCGATTATGATCCAATTGGATTATTTTACAACCTCAGCTTTAACAAGGTTCGTTGTTCCAGAAACTCCAAGAGGAACACCTGCTGTCATGATAACAACATCGTCTGTCTTAGCGATTCCTGTCTCTTTTGCTGCTGCTGTTGCTGCCTCGAATAACTCATCAAGGTCATCCTTCTCCTCAAGAAGTGCAGGTACAACACCCCAGCAAAGATTTAACTGACGATATACCTTCTCCGTTAAGCATCCACCGATGATTGGGCAGATTGGACGGAATTTGGAGATTTCATCACAGGTACGTCCAGATTTTGTTACTGCTACGATTGCAGCTGCGCCAAGGTCACCAGCTAATGTTACAGTAGCATGGGAGATTGCGTTTGTAATATCTGGTGTAGAAGTAGCTTTGTTGTTCTTTAATCTTGAAAGGTAGTTGATATCTTCCTCTGTACGGGTAGCAATTCTTGCCATTGTCTTAACAGCCTCTACCGGGTAATCACCACATGCTGTCTCACCGGAAAGCATGATTGCGCTTGTGCCATCATAGATAGCGTTTGCAACGTCAGTAGCCTCTGCACGGGTAGGGCGTGGGTTTTTGATCATGGAATCAAGCATCTGTGTAGCTGTGATAACAATCTTACCAGCTGCTACAGTCTTCTTGATGATCTCTTTCTGGATTACTGGTACTTCCTCGATCGGAATCTCTACACCCATGTCACCACGGGCAACCATGATACCATCGGATACTTCGATGATATCGTCGATGTTGTTAACACCCTGCATATTCTCAATCTTGGAGATGATCTTCATCTGACCTTCTGCATTGTTGTCTTTTAAGATCTTACGGATTGCAAGAACGTCATCCTTTGTACGAACGAAGGAAGCTGCGATATAATCGTAATCGTTCTCAATACCGAAGAGGATATCAGAGTAATCTTTCGGGCTGATGAATTCCATGGAAAGATCTACGTTAGGAACGTTAACACCCTTACGGTCTCCGATCTTACCAGCATTGATTACTTTACATACGATGTCAGTATCTGTTGTGCTC